>JBEDIY010000051.1:0-21504 GCA_041173245.1 Bacteroidota bacterium
GAATTTATTGGCGGTATTAAAACCGTAAGTTTTGCATCACCGTATCCGGGTAAAATTATTCCACTTGATTTATCGAGATACCAAAACAAAATTATTTGTCAGAAAGACGCATTTTTATGCGCTGCAAAAGGCGTGAGTGTAGGTATCGAATTTCAGCGTAAACTAGGTACTGGCTTATTTGGTGGTGAAGGATTTATCATGGAAAAATTAGAAGGTGATGGTATGGCATTTTTACACGCCTGCGGTCATGTGGTACAAAAGCAATTACAAGAAGGTGATTTATTAAAAATTGACACCGGCTGTATTGTAGGCTTTACTTCTGGTGTTCAATATAATATTGAATTTATTGGCGGTATTAAAAACAGCATTTTCGGAGGCGAAGGTTTATTTTTTGCAACGCTTAGAGGACCCGGTACTGTTTGGATTCAAACCCTACCAATTAGCCGTTTAGCTGGCCGAATTTTACAATACGCTACAACATCTAGAAGAGAAGAAGGCAGTGTACTTGGTGGCATTGGTAATATATTAGATGGCGATGGCTGGAGATAAATCCAACATACCATCTCTTAAAGCATTTTTTGATAGCAAGGTTGCGGTATACAATCAGGTAAGTTTTATTAAAGACGACCCTATTTGTATACCGCATTTGTTTTCAAAAAAACAAGACATTGAAATTGCCGGTTTTTTTGCAAGCATTTTTGCATGGGGTAATAGAACTACGATCATACAAAAATCTAAAGAGCTCATGCAGCTTATGGATAATGCACCACATCAATTTTGTATAGGGCATGAGGAGTCTGACCTCAAAAAATTACTCGCCTTTAAACACCGCACATTTAACACCACCGACTTACTTTATTTTATCGAATTTTTGAAAACGCATTATAGTACACACGAAAGCTTAGAAACTGCTTTTTGTTTAGCACCAGACAATAACCCAGCAGCGAGGCTACACTATTTTCATCAGTATTTTTTTTCATTACCCGACGCCCCACCCCGAACCAAAAAGCATATTGCAACACCAATAAAAGGTTCCACCTGCAAACGCCTTAATATGTACCTCAGGTGGATGGTTCGTAAAGACAATAAAGGCGTTGACTTTGGTATTTGGAACCGCATTAAGCCTAGCGAACTTATTTGCCCTATTGATCTTCACGTTGCGCGGGTTGCCAAAAGATTTCAATTACTAGACCGCACAAAAATAGACTGGCAAGCGGGTTTAGAACTTACCCAATACCTCAAAACACTTGATCCAAAGGACCCCGTAAAATATGATTTTGCTTTATTTGGACTAGGTGTCATAGAAAAGTATGTGTAATTTAATAGTATGGAATTAAGCCTCGAAACCATAGAAAAACTGGACCGTGCAGCGTTAGTACAATTAATTAACGAATGGATCACCCAAGACTTTAAAAAGCTGCTACTGGTTCTTTACCGCCTTGATGTTAGCGAGAAAAAACTAAGTCAACTACTAGCAGAAAATAAGGGTATCGATGCTGCCAATATTATTGCTACACTTATTATTGAACGTATTGCTGCAGCCAATGCTTCTCGGGAAAAGTACAAAATGGACCCTTCTTCCATCCCAGAAGACGAAAAATGGTAAATATTTAACAGAAAAACAGGTCGAAATCTACGATATTGTATAACTTTATGTGATAAACTTAAAACACTTTTTATGAAAAAAATAATGATGCTTGCTGTTGCAGCTTTACTAACTACAGGTGCTGTATTTGCATGTGATGGTAAAAAAGATTGCGCTAAGTGCAAAAAAGAAGAGAAAAAAGCTTGTGGTAAAGACTGCAAGAAAGATTGCAAAAAATGCAAGAAAGACACAAAAACTGTAAGCGTTGTAAAAAAATAATTTTACAACCTGATAGAAAATAAAAAAGCCGCTAACATGTTAGCGGCTTTTTTATTGACAAGAACTTACTTATAATAATTTGGCGATTGATGGTAAATCAAAAACTTCATGCGTTGCTTTTACATGCGGCGTGGCGCCAATATGATTTACAAAAATAGTATCCATACCCGCATTGATACCTCCTTTAATGTCGGCGTCTTGGTTATCGCCAATCATTATACTAGTAGTAGCTGTGGCGCCCGTTTTAGCAAATGCGTAATCAAAAATTTCTTTGTTGGGTTTTAAACTATTACTTGCTTCGGAGGTAATAACAGCACCAAAATACGGCGCAAGGCCAGCATGCTTAATTTTTTGATGTTGCACATTTTCAAACCCATTTGTAACAAGGTGCATCTGATACCCTTTCCCTTGCAAATAAGTGAGTAACTCGGTAGCGCCATCAAACAACCCTTTTTTAGTAGGTAGTACTTCTAAAAAATCTAGTGACATTTGCCTTGATAAGGTTTCGTCGGCAATTTTATATTCTAGAAGTGCCAACCACATCCGTTTCCACTTTAATTCGTCTTGCTTAATAAAACCCTTGGTATACCTATCCCATAAGCGGTGGTTGTGCGCGCTGTAATGATCAAAAAAATGATCAAAGTTTTCCACGCCCTTACTTACCAAGTTGTGCGCAGTGTATAGGTCTTGCAGGCTTTCTTTGGCATTGGTTTCAAAATCCCAAATAGTATGATCGAGGTCAAAGAAAAGGTGCTGGTATTTCATGACTCAAAGTTAAACTAGTTTTACAAAAAAAATATGTTACTTCGCAGTATGATAGTTGTAATTACAGGCGCCTCAAAAGGTATCGGAAAAGCAGTAGCTACCGAATTTGCAAAAAAGGGGTATACCCTTTTACTATGTAGTAGAGGTGAAGCAGCCTTATACAATACGGTTTCTGAATTACAAACTGCCTACCCAGATGCAACTATTAAAGCAAGGCCCACCGATATGTCCAACGAAGCGGAAGTACTTGCTTTTGCAGCCTGGTGTTTAGAAAAAGGAACGCCCGATATTATCATAAACAATGCAGGTCATTTTGTACCCGGCAGTATTTACAATGAAGCGCCTGGTACATTAACCTCCATGATTGAATCAAACTTATATAGTGCCTATCATTTAACGAGGGCCTTACTAGTTCCCATGATGGCCGCTAAAACCGGACACATTTTTAATATTTGCTCCATTGCCTCGCTTAACGCATACGCCAATGGCGGTAGTTATAGCATTAGCAAATTTGCACTAGCTGGATTCACAAAAAATTTACGCGAAGAATTAAAGCCGCATGGCATTAAGGTAACTGGTGTATATCCTGGAGCTGTTTATACAGCTAGTTGGGACGGATCGGGTGTTGACCCTAAAAGAATTATGGAAGCGGCTGATGTTGCTACTATGATTACAGCTGTCACCTCATTATCTATCACAGCAGTGGTTGAAGATATTGTTTTAAGGCCTCAATTAGGCGACTTATAATACAGGAATCTGTTAGCCAATTAAGCCCAAGTAGCAAGTACCGTTACACCACCTTTTACCACTTCATTAAGTGCCACATTAATTTTGGTTCCAACTGGTAATAAAATATCTACGCGGCTACCAAATTTGATAAAGCCGTATTCGTCGGTTTGCTTAACCTCCTGTCCTACTGTGGTATAATTACAAATACGCTTGGCAAGTGCACCCGCAATTTGTTTGTATAAAATAGTACCATGGTTATTTTCTACCGCAACACTCCATCTTTCATTTTCGGTAGAAGATTTTGGATGCCATGCTACCAGGTACTTTCCTTTGTGGTACTGGTTATACACCACTTTACCGCTCATTGGATTTCTATTCACGTGCACATTGGCTGGGCTCATAAATACACTTACCTGAATACGTTTGTCTTTAAAATATTCTACATCCGTGATTTCTTCTATCACCACAACTTTACCATCGGCAGGACAAATAATTTGATTGTCATTGATGGTTAAAGTTCTATTAGGAATTCTAAAAAAAGAAATGATAAATAAAAAGAAGAAAAGTGTTAGACCAAAAATAGCTCCTGCAACTCTTGGGCAACAGGTACCGAGATAAGAAATTGAAATTAAATTAATCACGCCAAAAATTAAGGCAGTGATTCCTATGGTACGGTAACCTTCGCGGTGAATTGTCATAATGCTAATTTGTGGTGCAAATGTAAAGTAAAATCTATTGCGTAAAAAGGGTAAGTAGTAACCATACGCTTGGGCCCGCTAGTAACAAAGAATCAAAACGGTCAAAAAAACCACCATGCCCTGGCAAAATATTGCCACTATCCTTTACGCCGGCCATTCTTTTAAATTTACTTTCTATTAAATCGCCAATAGTGCCCATAATAGCAGCCGTTGCACTCACAATAACAAGTATTTGATAAGAAAGATCCGTGAGCACTTTACCTAATAATACAACCACAAGCACCGCAAGAACGGCTCCACCAATGGTGCCCTCCCATGTTTTTTTAGGAGACAAAGCAGAAAGCGGCGTTTTACCAATAAATGAACCTACAACATAGGCCATGGTATCATTGATCCAAATACTTACTATAACAAGCATGGGTAATACATAATATTGTGTGGTGCCTAATAGGGAGGCCCAATGCGCAGATGCTAAATGTGTAATAGCAAAAAAGCTAATAGTCATATACGCAAGTCCAAATAAGCTGTACAACAGGTGCGCTGTTTTTGTATGAATAGTTGGCGTATTTTTTGTGAGTTTATTGTATTCAATTAAGCAACCTGTATGCACAATTAAAAAAAGTATAATAAAACTATTGATGCTGTAAAAGATAGCACCGAGCATGACTACTACAAAAATAATAGCCGATAATGCCCTTGTTTTAAAAGTTTGAAGATCAAGTGCCATACAAAATATTATACGGTAAAATCTAAATGTTCTGATTGTTGATCAATGAGTTCTCGCGCAAATAAAACCATGTCGTGAGGCACATAGAGTTGTATATCACCAAACATAGGATAACTACTGTCTTGCTTATTTAATAATTGCACAGGCACATCATTGTCTGCAAGCAAGCCCTCAAGAATGGAAGCTTCTGCAAAAACACGTGTGCTAAATATTTTTTCCCAAGACATAATGTATGATTCAGTAAATGAGACCAACTACAATTGTAAAGTTACAATGGTTTAGCTAATGTAGCGCTATACTTTTTAAGTGCATTAAATGATAACCATAATATCATAAGCCCATTAAGCCCGGACAAAATGGAAAAGTTTTCATCCATGGCCTTTTCTATTGATTTACCCTGCAACGTAACAATATAGAGCTGCGTTACAATGAGTCCGTTGTTTAAAAAATGCATCAATATACTGAGCCAAATATTTTTAGTTTGATAAAAAAGCAATCCAAGCACGATACCAAGTGCTGTTCTAGACAAAAAACCAAAAAACGAAAAATGTATCGCACTAAAAAAAACACTCGTTATAATAATACCTACCCAAACATTTTTTGTCCAACCAATAAATAGGGGCTGCATGGTAGATCTAAATAATAATTCTTCAAAAATAGCGGGCGCTAATGCCATCACAAATAGTGCCGTAATATAATCTAGCACACTATCCATGCGGGCCATATTAAGCATCAATGTTTTATAGGTTTGCTCTAATGCTTTTGCTTGTTCTAATAATCGTGCAGGCAAATAAATATGCTGGTTAATTTCTGCAAGTGCGCCACTGAGCAAAATGCCACCAAAAGAAATAAGCGCTGTATAAAATACTAATTTGGGGCCAGCAATTCGCGAGAAACCAAGGGCCTCAATAGTAGTTTGTGACTCCTTTTTATTAATACGCGTAAAAATCATAGCTGGAAAAACAAACGCAATAAGGGTAGCGCCCAAATTGAGGATTTTGGAAAGGCCCGCATTAGCCGGTAAATTAAGAAGTGCAGGTACTTCAAGCAACTTACAATGTAATAGTTGACTCCCAATTAGCGTTAATAAAAGGGTGCCCACAATCATAAATACCCCTAAAAGGCCCATTAAAAAAACAAATTGAACGGGATAACTATAGGTTTGTTTCATGAGTTGAAAAATAAGCTTGTAAATTTGTGCGCCAACCGCAAAGCCAATGTAATGCGTGTCTAAGATAAGACTTGAACCACTCTTGGCAAAAAGCGGTTAAACAATATATAACCATGGTTAAAATAGATACAATAGAACTGCCCGATTTTCCGCTTTTGCTAGCGCCCATGGAAGATGTGAGTGATCCTCCCTTTAGAGTGGTATGCAAAGAAAACGGAGCAGATTTAATGTACACCGAATTTATTAGCAGCGAAGGCCTCATTAGAGACGCTATTAAAAGCCGAAAAAAGCTAGACATTTTTGATTACGAAAGACCCGTAGGGATTCAAATATTTGGAGGTGATGAAGACAGTTTAGCACTTGCTGCAAAAATTGTAGATGTTACCAACCCCGATTTACTAGATATTAATTTTGGATGCCCTGTAAAAAAAGTAGCCTGCAAAGGTGCGGGTGCGGGCGTCTTAAAAGACCTAGATTTAATGGTACGGTTAACGTCGGCGGTTGTAAAGGCTACCAAATTACCCGTTACGGTAAAAACAAGACTGGGTTGGGATGAAGACAGTAAAAATATTGAAGAAGTAGCGGAGCGCCTACAAGACGTGGGAATTAAAGCACTTAGTATTCACGGACGTACGCGCGCACAAATGTACAAAGGCGAAGCAGACTGGACCTTAATTGCCAAAGTAAAAAACAACCCACGCATTCATATTCCCATTTTTGGAAACGGAGATATTGATAGCCCACAAAAAGCAGTGGCGTATAAAAATAAATATGGCGTAGATGGCGTCATGATTGGTAGAGCCGCTATTGGATATCCATGGATTTTTAGAGAAATCAAGCACTATATTAAAACCGGTGAAATCATGGCAGCGCCAACCGTAGCAGAGCGTGTAGCGGTTTGCAAACAACACTTAATACAATCGGTTGCTTGGAAAGGACCTGTGGTAGGTATCAATGAAATGAGAAGACATTACGCCAATTACTTAAAAGGTTTACCGGGCATTAAAGACTATAGAGGCAGGTTGGTTACCATTAAAGAAAGTGAAGGCGTAGAAGAAGTGCTTGACGAGATAGGAGAAGTATACAAAGACTTTATTGTAGAAAGAAGCCCCATTGAATTAGTAAACTACCACGAAAATTGTCCAATCTAACCTCTTATTTCAACTCCGTAGCAACTGCTTCATCGAGTGGTGAAACGGTTTGCGGAAAATAAGCTTGTAGCACACCTTCTTCACTTACTACATATTTACAAAAATTCCAAACGGGAGCCTGATTACACCAACCATTAGCACCTGCATTTGACAACCACTGGTATACGCTTTGTTGTTCAGAACCCTTTACCACACTGCCTTTGCGCATGAGTAAAAAAGTAACGCCATAGTTTACCTTACAAAAACTAGCAATATCGGCGTCGGATTTTTTTTCTTGACCTTTAAAATCATTGGCCGGAAATCCAACTACAATTAAATTGTCTTTATGTTGTTGGTAGAGTGCTTCTAATTCTTTGTATTGTCCTGTATAACCACAATCGGAAGCCGTATTTACAAGTAATACTTTTTTACCCCTAAAGGTTTCAAAAGAAAGCGTATCACCATTATTTAAAACAGCTTGCAATGCATAAAAATCTTTTTGTGGTTGCTTGTTTTCTGTATTTAGCTTACTGGCATTTTTAGCACCCATTAATTTCCCCGGAAACATAATAACCGGATACATGGATTTTAATATGGATTGCCGATAGCTCATGTCTTTCTTTTTCATGAGTAATACAGAAGTAACAATGACACCAAAAACAATCGCAAATTTTATCATCATGGATTTTTTATTTTGTAAAAGCGTACGCATTAACCTATTAGTTTTTTTAACAACCATCCTTTGCCCGTATACGGCGGATATTTAAAATCTGGATCAATCCAAGTAGGCGTTTTCATTACCGATTTAATATGCGAAAATGTATCAAAACTTAACTTGCCATGGTATCCGCCCATACCGCTAAAACCCCTGCCACCAAAGGGTAATGCGTGGTTGGTAAGATGGAAAATTGCATTATTAACGCAGGCACCGCCCGATGGAACGTTGTTTAACCAATACTGCTCGGTGGTATTATTACTTGTGAACACATAAAATGCCAATGGATTTGGATTGCGTCTAATTATTTCAAGCGCTTCTTCATTGGTATCGTACGTGAGTATAGGAAGTATCGGACCAAAAATTTCGTCCTGCATAATTTTACTATCCAGTGCTACATCTGTTAGAATAGTAGGCTCAATAAATAAACTAGCTGGATTTGATTTTCCACCATACACTACTTTTCCATCTTGCAAATAACCTACAAGGCGCTGCCACTGTTTTTCATTGATGATTTTCCCGTAGCCATCTGTGTTTGCAGGATCTTCTCCATAAAACTGCTTGGTAGCTATAATAAGTTCTTCAATTAAATTATCTTTTAATGCAGTTGGCACGAGCACATAATCAGGCGCTACGCATATTTGACCACAATTGGAAAATTTAGCATTGGCAATTCGTCTCGCAGCTACACGTATGTTAGCGTCAGAAGCAAGTACAGCAGGACTTTTACCACCTAACTCTAAAGTAACAGGTACTAATTTTTCGGCGGCTTGTTTGTAAATAATTTTACCAACAAATGTGCTACCCGTATAAAAAATATGATCAAATCTAAAATTTTCAAAGAGTGGCGGTAATACTTCAGCGCCTTCCCCTTCTATGTATAAAACATAATTTTCAGGAAATAATTGCTTGATTATTTTTCCCATCACTGCAGCGGTAGCACCTGCAAACTCACTGGGTTTTAATACCGCGCAATTGCCTGCGGCAATCGCGCCAATCAGTGGCGTAAATAAAAGCTGAAACGGATAATTCCAAGGTGCAATAATACACACCACACCCAGTGGTTCCGGAACGGTATAGCAACTAGAAGGTTGATTTAATAAATTGGTAGGCACACTCGTGGGCTGCATCCAATTTTTTAAATGCTTGATGGTGTATTTGAGTTCACTTAAAAAAAAGCCGATTTCAGAGGCCCAGGCTTCTTCTTCGGTTTTTTTTAAATCGCTATGGAGCGCCTTTGCTAGATCTTTTTCGTGGTCTAAAACCAATTGTTGCAAGGCCTCGAGTTTTGCAAGCCTAAACGCAAAACTTTGTGTAGCCCCAGACATAAAATATTGTCTGAGCGCTTGTAACTGTTCATTCATGAGAAACTGGTTAATATTGAAGCAATTTATACCATAATAACGATACTCTTATCCTAATTGTTTGTGCCCTAAATATAATTTTAGCGTTTCGCCATTTTTTAATAATTTAACCATCTCAAAAACTTGTAGGGTCATGCCTACTTCAACGATTCTATACCTATGAAAAAACAGACCAAGAAAAAATTGTTAGCGGCAAAAACTACTGAAGTAGCAGCAACAAACACCGAAGTAGCGGCCGCAGATTCAAGACGTTCTTTTTTAAGAAACGGATTACTTGCTGCAGCAGGATTTTATATTGTTCCTCGAAATGTGCTAGGACGTGGCTTTACAGCGCCTAGTGATAAATTACAAATTGCTGGTATTGGTGCCGGCGGTAAAGGTGAAAGTGATTTGTACAATTTCTTTATGTCTGGAAAAGCGGATATCGTAGCGCTTGCAGATGTTGATAGCAGACAAACCGCAAAGAGTAGAGCTAGGTATACAAAGGCCAATGTCTATGAAGATTTCAGAGAGATGTTGGACAAAGAAAAAGGTAGAATTGACGCCTTGTCTGTGTCTACTCCAGACCACACACACGCTGTAGCTGCCATGGCTGCCGTGCAACTGGGCAAACACGTTTATGTTCAAAAACCATTGACACACGATATTTATGAAGCGCGTATGCTTACAGAAGCTGCTCGTAAACACAAAGTAGTGACTCAAATGGGCAACCAAGGTGCATCTGGTGATGGCGTTCGCAAATTACAAGACTGGTACAACGCAGGTGTGATTGGCGACGTGCATACCATTTATTGTTATACAGACCGTCCGGTTTGGCCGCAGGGTATCTCTTGGCCTACCAGCAGTTCACCTATCCCAGCAGGTCTTAATTGGGACTTGTGGCTCGGTACAGCACCTAAAAAAGATTACATCGATGGATTATTGCCATTTAACTGGAGAGGCTGGTGGGATTACGGTACCGGCGCCCTAGGTGATATGGCTTGTCATATTATGGCCCCTGCATTTGCGGTGATGGGACTTGGCTATCCACTTTCGGCACAGTGTAGTGTTGCTACGCCTTATGTAAGAAACTGGAACAAAGCCTATACCCCAGAAAGTGCTCCGATCGCTTCACATATTACACTTCAATTTAAAGGACAACCTGGTAAACCAAATGTTACCCTCCACTGGATGGATGGTGGTATTCAACCAGAACGTCCAGAAGAATTAGGCCCTAACGAAAAGATGGGTGGTGATGGTGAAAACGGTGTTATTTTTATTGGTACAAAAGGAAAAATGATGTGTGGTACTTATGGTGTAATGCCTCAATTATTGCCTACCCATTTATCTAAAACAACCATTGTTCCTGCAAACGCAGTACGTGTAAAAAATGGAGAAGCAGGTCACTACTCAGCTTGGGTAGAAGCTTCTATTGCAGGTTTTAACAGCCCTGAAGCTAAAAACTTAAGTTCGAATTTTGATATTGCTGGTCCATTAACGGAAAGTGTTTTGATGGGCAACCTAGCAATTAGAAGTTACGATTTACAAGCAAAAGATTCAAAAGGAAATATCAATTACCCAGGCCGTAGTATTAAATTATTATGGGATGGTCCAAATATGAAAATTACCAATTTTGATGAAGCCAATCAGTTTGTAAAACGCAACTACCGTGATGGTTGGAGCTTAGGCGTATAAATTGATTATGGAAAATATTGCGGATTTATTTTTATTAAGAAAGGATATTACTTTTTTAAACTTCGGTTCTTTTGGTGCAACGCCTGCGCCTATTTTTGATGCCTATCAAAAATGGCAAAGGGTATTAGAAGCTGAGCCCGTGCAGTACATTGTATTTGATGGACCCGGCTATTTGCAAACATCCAGAGAAGCCTTGGCAAAATACATAGGTGTTGCAGATAAAGATGATTTGGTGTTTGTAACAAACCCATCATTTGCCGTTAACATGGTGGCAAAAAATTTTCCATTACAACCTGGTGATCAAATTTTAACCACCGATATTGAGTATGGCGCCTGTGACAGAACATGGGAGTATTACTGCGCACAAAAAGGCGCCGAATATATCAAGCAAAAAATTACGCTACCCATCACCAGCAAAGAAAAATTTATTGAAGAATTTTTTGCGGGCATCACACCCAAAACAAAGGCGGTTTTTATAAGCCATATCACGAGTGCTACTGCACTTAAATTACCGGTTGAGGAAATTTGTGCGATTGCCAAACAAAAAGGACTCATCACTTTTGTAGACGGCGCGCATGGACCTGCACAGACAAGTGTAGACCTCGCAAACTTAGCAGCAGATTTTTACACTGGTGCTTGTCATAAATGGATGATGGCACCAAAAGGATGTTCTTTTTTATATGCGCATAAAAGTGTGCAACCCATCTGCGATCCACTCGTGGTTAGTTGGGGGTACAAAGCATTAAAGCCTAGCCATTCCAAATTTTTAGATTACCATCAAATGATTGGTACCAGAGACTTCTCTGCGTTTTTAACTATACCGGATTGTATTTCGTTTATGGAAACATACAACTGGAAAGAGGTATCTAAAAAATGTCATGAACTGGTACTTTCAAATGCGCAGCGCTTTTTTGATTTACTAGGTGCTACACCTATTAGTCCATTAACAAGTGAGTGGATTGGACAAATGATTAGCATCCCCATTAAAACATCGGAGCCTGAATTATTACAGCGTACACTTTTTACCGAATATCAAATAGAAGTGCCCATCATGCGTCAAGGAAGTGATGTGTACTTAAGATACTCCATCAATGGTTTTAACAGTCAATCCGATATGAATCGGCTCTATCAGGTGGTAGCCGAACTTCAACAACAAGGGCGCCTTTAGGCGCCCTTGTTGTTTGCATATTTTTTCTCGTGCACACTAAAAATACTTCTGCATATATTTTGCATCAAGTCCAGCAGCATCTATTGGACTCGTTCCAGTAAACGCTTCCTGCTCCACAAAAAAAGTTTCTAATCCGTATTTAGCGCCTGCTTTTAATACCTTTTTAAAATCGATGGTACCTGTGCCTAACACACAAGACTCGTGTCCGTTGTTCGCTGTTTTTGCGAGGTCTTTTACATGACAAAGTTTAAATCGGTTTGGATATTTTTTTAACCATGCAATTGGATCTTCGTTAGCCGCATTCACCCAGTAAATATCCATTTCAAAATCTACGAGTGCAGGGTCAGTACCTTGCATCATTAGATCTTGTGGCATTTGACCATCCATTGGAATAAATGAATAGTCGTGATTATGGTAAGCAAATTTAATACCGTGCTTTTTTGCAATTTTACCAGACGCGTTAAACTCATCTGCAAATGCTTTATAATTATCCAAGCTTTTTTGCGTGCCTTTGTGCGGACAAATCAAATACTGCATACCAATGGCTGCCGCTTCTTCAGATTTTTTATCAAAATCAGTTAGGTTATCACAATGGCTAGATACTATTTTCATACCTAAATCATCCATGTAGGTTTTAAAACCTTTGTGACCCATACCCCAAAACATACCCTGCGGTCCTTCGTAACTTTCAATTTGTTTGTAACCAAAACCAGCCAGTTTAGCAAGTGTGCCTTTGGCATCCCCCATCATATTTTCTTTAACCGTCCACAACTGAATGCCAAATGAAGGAATTTTAAATCCTGCAGGCGCTTCAAAAAAACTAGCCTTCGTTAAAAAAGGAACACCCAATCCAATCGCTGCCATTGAACCACCTCGTAAAAAATCTCTTCTATTAATAGACATCAAATAAATAATTTAAAAATGAAAAAATATTGCGGCTCCAATTAAAAAGCCAATCACTAAGTTGCCCAAGCTTTATCGCCTTTTTTGTAAGGAACACAACCTTCATATTTTCCAGGAATCGCAACATACCTAAGTGCTTGTGTAGCGCCTATTTCAGAGCTAAAGTAACCCCAAAGTGTAAGCTGTTTGATCATGGTAAAATGATGCGTAGGCTGTTCCGACGTTTTAGTTTCTTGGTATTTTTTGGCTTCTGCATCCAAGTCAACAATCATTTTTTGCTGCGCTTCTGCATTAGCTGCACTAAACTTACTTGCGAATGCCGCTAGTCCGTCTTTAAATACTTTTTGATCTTTGGCATCGTAACAATCTGTTACGATCACGCCCATAAATTCACCCACTTTGGCAGCTTTTGCACCTGGTGTATTTGTGGTAGGAATAATAATTTCTGCGATGTCGTTTAACAAGCTCATATCTGCAGCTGATAATACGCCCGCGGCAGCATCTGGGTTTGCTTTACAACCGCTCAAAAAAGCAGATGATCCAATAATAGTTCCCCCGAGTAATAGGGCAACACTTGATAAGGCTTCTCTTCTATTCATGGTTATTGATTGATAAATTATACATCACAAATTTTAATGGCTTGCTTTAATGAAGCAAGTGGATCTTTGGAGGCTGGAATAAATTCTTGTGCCACATATTTATTAAATCCAGTAGCTACAATGGCTTTCATGATAGCAGGATAATATAACTCCTGTGTATCATCAATTTCATGACGTCCAGGTACACCCGCTGTGTGGTAATGACCAATGTATTCGTGGTAAGTATTGATGGTATGAATTACATCGCCTTCATCTACCTGCATGTGGTAAATATCATAGAGCAATTTAAAATTAGGCGATCCAATTTTTTTACAAAGTGCAACGCCCCAAGCCGTTCTATCACACATATAATCTTTGTGGTCTACTTTACTATTGAGGAGTTCCATAATAATCGTAACACCTCTTTTTTCGGCGTGGGCCATAATTTGTTTTAGACCTTCGGCACAGTTTTCAAGCCCTGTTGCATCATCAAGGGTAGCTGTTCTATTGCCACTAAAACAAATTAAATTGGTGTAGCCAGCATCTGCTACTAAATCGATATGCTCATTGTATTTTTGAATGAGTACGGCATGATTTGTTTTGTCTGCCCAACCTTTTGTTAAACCAATTTCGGCACCATTACACATGGTTGAAACAAGTCCGTATTTTTTTAGCATAGGCCAATCAGATGGACCGATTAAATCAATGCCTACAAGGCCCATTTCTTTTGCTGCTTTACATAGGTCTTCAAGTGGGATACCACTAAAGCACCAACGACATACCGAATGATTGATATTTCCTTTTAATCCTTTATCCATAGGTATTTCAGGGTTAGCTGTTGCCGCAGATGCAAGTGATCCAAGCGCGCTACTTGCAGCAAAGGTAGCAGCACCTGCCACCATATTTTTAATCACGTTTCTTCTATTGTTAGACATTGTTTTTCTTTTAAAATATTAAGCGGCTACTTTGTTTTTATTACGCATGTATAAAAATAAACCCGCAAATGCAACTGATAAAAATACAGGAATCAAAAGTGTGGTGTTTAATACAGCCTGACCTGCCTCTGCTGGCGTTAATGATGAAGCTTGTAACTCCGCATAATGATCACCCATAAATATCATATACACCGATACTGCAAACATACCAGCCCCACCCATGAGGTTTAAACCTACGGCACCTGTTTCTGGCAAATTTTCTGCAACAAAACCAAGCATGGTGGGCCAAAAATAACACACACCCATTCCAAAAACAATCGCACCTACAAATAACATGTTACCTGTTGTGTGACCCATAATATACAATCCTAGCGCCGATAATACAGCCGATAAAAATAAAACACCCGTTGGTGAAAAGCGGTGTACCACTGGTTCTGCAAGGCCACGGCCTATCACCATAATTCCTGTTTCAAGGGTTAATAATAAAAGTGCATTATCAGAAACATTTTTGAGTAACACATCAATCCACTGACCTGTAAATAATTCGGTAATGGCGGTACCAAACATGAGCACAATCATCACTAAAAAAAGTGGGTTAAGCAAGGCCTTGTACATCGCTGCTGTTGAAATACCACTCGCCACACGTTCTGTAACTGGAAAATCTAATTTGCTAAAAAAGTATCCATAGAGTAATGTTGGAATAGCCATAAGTCCTACCTGTACCTGCCAACCAATACCCGCTTTGCTTAAAAAATAAACAATGAGTGTACCAATTACAATTCCACCCGGAAACCACAAGTGAAAGTGGTTTAATTTGGTTGTTTTATTATCTGGGTAAATCGTTGCTACCAGTGGGTTACAAGCTGCTTCGACGGTTCCGTTGGCAATACCAATACAAAGCGTAGAAATAAATAAGCCCCAATAACCGCCTGCAAAAACGGTTAATAAAATGCCTGCCAAATGAAATATAAAGGCAACCAATAACAACTTTTTCATACCAATAACATCCACTACAAAACCGCCTATTACAACCGCTAACGGAAAGCCCCAAAAGGCAGTGGCAGCAATGGTTCCAAGCTGTCCAGGGTCTAGCTGAAACTGTTCGCCCAACTGGCCTAAAATACCCGCTCTAATGCCAAAAGATAAGGAAGTAACCAAAAGGGCTAAGCAGCTGGCAATAAAGAGTTGCTGCTTTTGAATGTTGTTTTGCATAATCGTAAATCGTTCGTGATAAATTCTATTCAATAAATGTAATTTTTTTATTTTAAATGTTGACCGATAAAATTTACTTTTAGTTCCACATTTTAAAATAGATCAAACATGAACAGAAAATTAAGAATGGGCATGGTAGGTGGTGGTAAAGACGCGTTTATTGGTGCGATACATAGGCTTGCAGCCAATATGGATGGACTGATAGAACTCTGTTGTGGTGCACTTAGCATCAATCCTGACATTGCTAAAGATTCAGGCGCTTCCTTGTTTTTACCCGAGCATCGTACTTATTTAACCTACGATGAAATGATTACTAAAGAAAGTCAGCTTCCAGCAGCTGAAAGAATGGATTTTGTAACCATTGTAACGCCCAACTTTGCACACTTTGCACCTGCCATGATGGCCCTTGATCATGGGTTTCATGTAGTCATAGAAAAACCAATTGCTTTTACACTAGACGAAGCCAAGCAATTACACCAAAAAGTACAGGAAACAGGGCTTACACTTTGCCTTACACATACCTACTCTGGCTATCCACTTGTTAAACAAGCAAGGGCCATGGTAGCGGACAATGTTTTTGGAAAAATTAGAAAAGTATGGGTAGAATATCCGCAGGGCTGGCTTAGTAAATTAAGTGAGCGCGAAGGAAATGCACAAGCAGCTTGGAGAACCGATCCTAAAAAATCGGGTAAAGCAGGTTGCATGGGCGATATTGGAACACACGCAGCACACCTTGCCGAATATATTACGGGCGCTCAAATCACACAACTCTGTGCCGATTTAAATGCGATGGTAGAAGGCCGCATGCTGGATGATGATGGCAATGTGCTCTTGCAATTTAGCAACGGTGCTAGAGGTGTTCTTATGGCGTCGCAAGTTGCAGCTGGTGAAGAAAACGCATTAAAAATTAGAATCTACGGCGAAAAGGGTGGACTTGAATGGGCGCAACACGACCCTAATACACTACTCGTAAAATGGCTCGACGCTCCAACGCAAATTTTGCGCGCGGGTGGTAATTATGGCGATAGACTTAGCAAATACGCGATTCATAATAGTAGAACGCCAGGCGGACATCCAGAAGGATACCTCGAAGCATTTGCAAATATCTACCGCAATTTTGCACTGACTTTATCTGCAAAAATGGATGGCACAACGCCAACACCAGAAATGCTTGATTTTCCAAATACCAATGATGGATTAAGAGGAATGGCATTTATTGATAACGTTGTTGCATCTGGAGCGTCTGATCAAAAATGGACACCTTACACCATTTAATTTCAACATTATTCAAATTATTTTATGACAACGATAAAAGGGCCTGGTATTTTTTTAGCGCAGTTTATGGGTGATACGGCACCCTTTAATTCTTTAGCAAGTATTTGTAAATGGGCAGCATCACTGGGTTTCAAGGGTGTTCAAATACCAAGCTGGGATAGCCGTTGTATCGATTTACAAAAAGCGGCAGAGAGTAAAACATATGCCGATGAAATAAAAGGGATTGTTGCAGCAGCCGGTTTAGAAATCACCGAACTCTCTACTCATTTACAAGGTCAACTCGTAGCGGTTAATCCAGCCTACGATAGTTTGTTTGATGGCTTTGCGCCAGAAAATGTACGCGGTAATGCAAAAGCAAGAACCGAGTGGGCCGTGCAGCAATTAAAATATGCAGCAGCTGCTTCTGAAAATTTAGGACTCAATGCACACGCTACTTTTAGTGGTGCATTATTATGGCATACTGTATATCCTTGGCCGCAAAGACCTGCAGGACTTGTAGAAACAGGCTTTACCGAACTTGCAAAAAGATGGAAACCCATTTTAGATGTTTTTGATACCCATGGTGTAGACCTTTGTTACGAAGTGCACCCCGGTGAAGATTTACATGATGGCATTTCTTATGAAATGTTTTTAGATAAAGTAAACAACCACAAACGCGCTTGCCTACTTTATGATCCATCACATTTTGTGTTACAATCTTTAGACTACTTAAGCTATATCGATCATTACCACGAGCGTATAAAAATGTTCCATGTAAAAGACGCTGAGTTTAACCCAACTGGAAAACAAGGTGTGTATGGTGGCTACCAAAACTGGGTAGACCGTGCAGGAAGGTTTAGATCACTAGGTGATGGTCAGGTTAATTTTGGCGCCATTTTTAGCAAACTAGCTGCTTACAACTTTAGTGGCTGGGCCGTTATGGAATGGGAATGTGCCATTAAAGATGCACAGGTGGGCGCAGCAGAAGGTGCTCCGTTTATTCAAAAAAACATTATTCAAGTAACAGAGAAGGCTTTTGATGACTTTGCTGGCACCGGTGCCAATGAAAAATTAAATCGCGCCATTTTAGGAATAGATTAATAACTTTAAACCCTCATTAAAAAATAGTAACCGTGAAAAAGATGTACCTAACACTTCCCCTATTTGCACTCATCGTTGCATGTGGTGGTGGAAATGAAAAAAAAGAAGAAGCAGGCGCAGTAACTGCAGAAGTAGTAGACTTAAGTAGCAATCCCGATTACCAAAAAGGCTTAGAACTGATTGGTAAATCAGACTGCTTAACCTGTCATAAAGTAAGTGAAAAAAATATTGGACCTGCTTACAAAGATGTTGCAGCAAAATATGAAAACACCGAAGAGAATGTAAAAATGTTAGCTGGGAAAATCATCAAAGGTGGCCAGGGTGTTTGGGGCGCTATCCCGATGACACCGCACAGTTCATTATCTGAAGCTGATGCAGAACAAATGGTTAAATATATTCTACTCCTTAAAAAATAAAAATATGATTGCTTCATTTTTTACTTCCATATTATTAGGTGGTTTACTTACAGGTACCACACCTGACCCAACAACAAACGCCCCTAAAGAAAATAAATCTGCAAACTCAGAATGGATTTCTTTATTCAATGGTAAAAACACCAAAGGATGGCATTCTTATGGTAAAGAAACCGTTGGTAAAGCTTGGAAAGTACAAGAAGGCGGCATCTTACACCTTGACGCTTCTAACAAGGCCGATTGGCAAACCAATGGTGGTGGTGATTTAGTACATGAATTAGAGCTCCAAGATTTTCATTTAAAATTAGAATGGAAAATTGCTGCCAAAGGAAATAGTGGCATTATATTTTGGGTACAAGACGATAAATCAAAATATGATCATGTTTGGTTTACGGGACCAGAAATGCAAGTACTCGATAATGATGGACATGGTGATGGAAAAATTTTCAAACACCGTGCTGGCAACTTGTATGATTTAATTGCTGGACCAGAAGGTGTTGTAAAACCTGTTGGCGAATGGAACCAAGCAGAAATTGTAAGCTACAGAGGTAAATTAGATTTTTACTTAAATGGCGTAAATGTTGTTTCAACAACATACGGCGATGACGCTTGGAGAAAAATGCTTGACAATAGTAAATTTAAAACGATGCCAGATTTTGGTAAAGTTTTTTCAGGCCATATTGCGTTACAAGATCATGGCGACAATGTTTGGTACAAAAATATTATGGTTAAAAAGCTTTAATACTTCGATAACATTTTAAAAAAAGAGTTGCCCATAAAGCAGCTCTTTTTTTATGTACGAAAACCTTACTTTAGCAGTATGATTGAATGCTCTGACGAATATTTTATGCAGGAAGCTATAAAAGAAGCCAACCTCGCTTTTGAAGCAGATGAAGTGCCCGTTGGCGCTGTTGTGGTGCTCAATAATAAAATTATTGCTAGGGGCCATAACCAAGTAGAGTTATTAAACGATTCAACAGCCCACGCCGAAATATTAGCCCTTACGTCGGCATATAGTGCTATGGGCGCAAAATACCTCCCAGAAGCCACTTTATATGTTACACTAGAACCCTGCATGATGTGCGCTGGTGCACTCTATTGGGGCAAAATTAGTCGCATTGTTTATGGCGCGCCCGATGAAAAAAATGGGTATCAAAAAAAAGCGCACCCTTTTGGACCTAAAATTGAAATAGTGGGGGGTGTATTAGCCGCCGAATGTAGTTGGCTGATCAAAAACTTTTTTAAAAACAAACGTTAAGCATTTTGATGGGCTACAATTAGGGTGTAGCTTTGTGCTTTATTATTTTATTCATTAAACACAATTATATGTCATTTACACTTGCACCTTTACCGTATGCACATGATGCATTAGAACCACATATCGATACCACTACCATGCAAATTCACCATGGTAAACACCACCAAGCTTATGTAGATAATTTAAACAAAGCAGTGGCTGGTACTGAGCATGAATCAAAAACAATTGAGCAACTTGTAGCAGCAGCAGGAAGCATTAGCCCGGCCGTTCGTAACAATGGTGGTGGACATTGGAACCATACTTTTTTCTGGGAAAGTTTAGCGCCTAATGCAGGTGGTGCTCCAACTGGCACATTAGCAGAAGCGATTGATGCTGCTTTTGGTTCATTTGATGCATTCAAAGAAAAATTTGCTGCAGCAGGACTTACTCGTTTTGGAAGTGGATGGGCTTGGTTAGTAGTAGTAGATGGCAAATTAGCTGTTATTTCTACACCCAATCAAGACAATCCATTAATGGATGTTGCAGAAGTAAAAGGAACACCTATTTTAGGTGCTGATGTTTGGGAACACGCGTATTATTTAAAATATCAAAACCGCAGAGCAGATTATTTAGCTGCATTTTGGAATGTGGTGGATTGGAATAAAGTAGCGGCTCGTTTTACCGCAGCTTAAGCATAAAAAATTACGGAACGGGGTCGTAACCATGACCTCCACCCGGTCTACATTTGCTAATACGGATTATTGCGAGGTACATACCTTTAAATAATCCGTATTTTTTTAGGGCATCTACCGCGTAATGAGAACAGGTGGGTGTAAACCTACACTTTGGTCCGAGCGCTGGCGAAATCACGTACTGATAAAATTTTATCAGTAGTATAAACGGGATACTCAGAATTTGCCAAATTATTTTCATCCGAGTTGTTTGATTAATTTTTCAACTACAGCTGGCATCAAATCTTGTAATGTAGCAGTAGTTGGCAATTGCTTATCGATCCACAAAATAAATACAGCTACACTTTTTTGCTCAGCCATTAAGTGCGCGTGTAACGGAAGCTTATGCAAACGATAGGCCTCACGCATGCGCCTTTTAATGGTATTACGGTCTACTGCTTTTTTAAAATTTCGAGCAGAAACACCCACGCCTACCTGAATGGGATGGAGCGGTGCATGTTCAACGGGTAAATAAAATACTTTAACTGGAAAAGAGGATATACTTTTTCCTTGCGCAAACAAGAGTTCAATTTGTTTACGGCTTTTTAGTTTTTCAAATTTGTTATAGGAAAAAGTACTTGCCATATTTTAAAAATGGGACTACACTAAATTAAAAAAGTCCTGCTTATAAAAGCAGGACTTATATTGTAAAATCTTGAGGATCTTTACTGCAACTGCACTAAAGAATTCCTGTTCGGTTTATTTTAAACCTTTCTCGCTAGAAACACTTAGTTTCTTGCGGCCTTTTTTACGACGGCTTGCCAAAACTTTACGTCCATTAGCAGATTCCATTCTTTTACGAAATCCGTGAACTGTTTTACGGCGGCGCTTATGCGGTTGAAATGTACGTTTCATAACTTGCGTTTTTTAACTAACCCTTTAATCTTGTTTCGTTTCATATACGGCAGTCACCATGCTGCTGAATTGTGAAAGGACGGCAAAAGTAAGGAAAAGTAGGTGTAAGTTAAAAAAGGAAGAAAGATTTTTTTTAACTGATTGATAATCAGCCCCAAAAAAGTCAATTATTAAAGCGTTGCAGGCAAAGATTGCACCGAATAGCCCAAAAAGTCGGCTGCATGGGCGTCAAAATCAGATGTAGCATCGGTGGTATAAAAAACACAGTCGTTATGCTTTG
>JBEDIY010000052.1:0-4839 GCA_041173245.1 Bacteroidota bacterium
TAATTGCAGTTCCTAATTATACCAGTACCGATGCTAGTATATATGGAAAAAATTGGGCGGCGCTAGATACGCCTAGGCATTTGTATCATTTTTCTCCGGCAAGTATGGAATTAATTGCGGATACGCATGGCTTTAAGCTTGTCATCAAAAAGGCGATGTGGTTTGACGCCTTTTATGTAGCCATGTTAACAGAGCAACATAACGGTGGATCCTTTATAAAAGCAATACTAGTTGGGCTTTGGTCTAATGTAACAGCACTATTAGACGTCAATAAGTGCAGTTCAGTTATTTATACGTTTAAGAAAAAGTAATAAGGAGATAGAAACCTATTGTAACGTTCTATTGTAATGTTACCTTAAAAATAGCAGGCCAATTTTTTCCGGTGATAAAAGCTGCCTTTGTAACACTATCATACGCAATCCCATTTAATACATTTGTTTCTGTGGTAATGGGTTGGTTTGTTTTTTGCAAAATATTTGTAAAGTCAAATTGCTTTTCTACTTGTCCAGATGCAGGGTTGATGGCTATTATTTTATTTTCACCCCAGACATTGGCGTAAATTTTTCCTTCAATCATTTCTAGCTCATTAAGAGAGGCGATATAACCATTGTTGTCATATACGCCCAATGTTTTTTCGATGGCTAGGGTAGCTGGGTTTACAAAATATAAATTACTAGTTCCCGTACTTATAATGAGTTGGTTATTGAAATGGGTAATGCCCCAACCTTCATAATTCCAATTTAATTCTTTTTCTTTTTTAAAGGTATTGGCGTCATACACTAGCACTTTGTGGTTTTGCCATGTGAGTTGGTAGAGTTTGTTATTGTAAATTGTAATGCCTTCTCCAAACAAAGTATCCGCTATGGATAAGGTCTGTAATGCTTTTCCGGTTGCAAGCTCTGTTTTTAAAAGCTTGCTTTGGTTGGTTAGGCCGGTTCCTTCGTAAAGGGAATTGTTATGCCAAATAAGACCCTGGGTAAAAGATGTGGTGTTGTGCGGGTATACCGCTACAACATTGTACGTTCCATTAATAGGCGCCTGTATCGCTACTGCTGGCGACGTTTCAATGGCTTCTGAATCTTGATTGGGTTGACATCCAAAAAGGGTAGAGGCAACAAGTAAAAAGTATACAAGATTTTTTTTCATTGCAGCTTAGGATTCATTAAACATTAAATCTGAAATGCATAATATCGCCATCCTTAACAAGGTATTCCTTTCCTTCAATTCGTAATTTACCATTGTCTCTGCAAGCTGCTTCACTTCCTAATTGAACATAGTCATCGTAGGCAATTACTTCGGCTTTAATAAAGCCTTTTTCAAAGTCGGTATGGATAACACTAGCAGCCTGTGGGGCTTTCCAGCCTTTTAAAATGGTCCATGCTCTCACTTCTTGAACGCCCGCCGTAAAATAGGTATCTAGGTTTAATAATTTATACGCAGATCTAATTAAACGGTTTAGCGCTGGCTCTGTCATTTTATATTCTTCCATGAACATTTGCTTATCATCCACAGATTCTAATTCTGCAATTTGTGCTTCAATATTATTACACATCACAATCACTTGAGCTCCTTCATGTGCAACAGCGGCGGCAAGCATTTCAGAATATTTATTGCCAGTATGCATACTCGCCTCGTCTACGTTTGCAACGTATAAAACGGGCTTGTCTGTGAGTAAAAACAAATCGGCAACGGCTACTTTATCTTCTTTTGAAAGACCTAAAGAAAAAATACTTTTACCGGTCTCTAAATGACTTTTACAGCGCGTTAAAATTTCAAATTCTGCTTTAGCCTTAATATCGGAACCTACACGCGCCATTTTTTCTACACGTTGCATTTTCTTTTCTACACTTTCTAAATCTTTTAATTGTAGTTCGGTATCAATAATTTCTTTATCGCTCACTGGATTGATAGCACCTTCTTCTCTTAATACGTTTTCATCTTCGAAACAACGGATAACGTGTATGATGGCATCTACTTCTCTAATATTTCCTAAAAATTTATTACCAAGTCCTTCACCTTTACTCGCTCCTTTTACAAGACCTGCGATGTCAACAATTTCCATTTGGGTTGGAACAATGCGGTCTGGAATTACAAGTTCAGCCAACTTACTTAAACGCTCATCCGGAACGTCTACAAGGCCAACATTTGGCTCAATGGTACAGAAACGGTAATTGCTAGCCTGGGCTTTAGCACTAATGCTTACTGCATTAAATAAAGTTGATTTTCCTACGTTGGGTAGCCCTACGATGCCTGCCTTTAAAGCCATAATTGAAACCTTTTTAAGTAAGGTGCAAATATAGCTCCAATATTTTTTATATTCACCCCATAAATTAACCCTGATGGCACTAAATATTGTATGGATCGCCTTTTTTATCGTGGCTTTTGTAATTGCGCTTTATAAGTTTTTGTTTTTACACGACACAGAAGTGTTTAAAACCCTTGTGGATGGTATGTTTGATAGTGCCAAAGGTTCTGTAATGGATGTTGCTTTTCCTTTAGCGGGCACCATGGTTTTCTTTTTAGGTCTGATGAATATTGCGGAGCGTGCGGGCGCCATTAACTGGATTGCTAGGCTCCTAAATCCATTTATGAAAAGGTTGTTTCCTGAAGTACCTGAAAAGCACCCTGCAATGGGACAAATGGTGATGAATTTTAGTGCCAATATGCTAGGGCTTGACAATGCGGCAACACCCTTTGGGTTAAAAGCCATGGAAAGTTTACAGTCCATTAACCCAGACAAAGAAAAAGCCACGAATGCACAAATCATGTTTTTGGTGCTACATACAAGCGGCCTTACTTTAATTCCACTCACCATCATTTCTTACCGTTTAGCGGCAGGCTCTACAGAGGCTGCCAGTGTATTTATACCTTGTGTACTGGCAACTATATGTACGACACTTGCTTCTATATTTATTGTTGGCTTCAAGCAAAAATTAAAGTGGGATAAAGTGATTTTAACTTGGTTGTTAGGCCTTGTTGCACTTGTGGCAGGCATGCTATTTTTTGTTCAGCAAATGGGGGCGGAGCAAAAAGAAGTATTTAGCCGCGTTACCGGTAATATGATTTTACTACTACTTGTAGTGCTTATTATTATAGGAGGGATGCTTAAAAAAATAAATGTTTTTGACGCCTTTATTGACGGCGCCAAAGGTGGCTTTGATGTGATTTTAAAAATTATTCCATACCTCGTTGGTATGCTTGTAGCCATTCGCGTATTTAGAGATAGTGGTGCCCTTGGATATATGGTGGATGGACTTAGTTGGGTAATTGGATTAACGGGTGTTGATACCGCGTTTACGCCTGCTTTACCGGTGGCTATTATGAAACCATTTAGTGGAAGTGGGGCAAGAGGGTTGATGCTAGATGTGATGAAATCAAATGGTCCCGATTCTTTTGTAGGAAAATTGGCATCTACGTTTCAGGGATCTGCAGACACCACTTTTTATATCATCGCCCTTTATTTTGGAAGCGTGGGTATCAAAAAAGTGCGTTATGCGATTTGGGCAGGGGTGTTAGCGGATTTAATTGGTGTAGTAGCTGCAATACTTATTGGCTACGTGTTTTTTATGTAGTTTTCTCGCCAGCCATTTCCATTACAATTTTCCATTCGGCGGGTTTAACCGTTTGTACGGATAGTCTACCAAGTCTTACAAGGTCCATATCTTGTAATTTAGCATGTGCCTTAATATCTGCAAGCTTTACTGTTTTTTTAAGCTTTTTAAAGGGCTTAAAATCAACGACAAGCCATGCTGGATCTGGGGTGGTAGGGTCTTGGTATGATTCCTTTACTACTTTAGCAATGCCAACTATTTCCATGCCTTCATTGGAGTGGTACCAAAAAGCCAGATCGCCTTTTTTCATGGATCTTAAATTATTGCGCGCGCCATAATTTCTAACACCATCCCAAAATGTTTGTTTGTCATTTTCAAACTGATCCCAACTGTATTTGAAAGGTTCTGATTTGATAAGCCAGTAATTCATTTTGAAAACTATTTAAGTCGTAAAATACTATGATAAATATTATGCTTCGCTTGCAAGAACATCTGCTAAATGCAGCACTTTTAATCCCGAGTGCTTATGCGTTAAGCAACCATCGATGTGCATTAGGCAACTCATGTCGGTACTAATAATATATTCGGCGCCGGTAGCAGCTGCATTTGTCGTTTTTTGATCACCCATAGCGATACTAATAGGTTCAAATTTTACAGCAAAGCTACCTCCAAAACCACAGCAGGTTTCTACATCGTTCATTTCAATGAGTTCGAGACCTTTAACTTTACTGAGTAGCTTACGCGGTTCTGTTTTAGTATTGCATTCACGAAGGGCAGCACAACTATCATGGTAGGTTACTTTACCATTAAAGGTAGCGCCAACGTCATCAATTTTCAAAACGTTGATTAAAAAATCGGAGAGTTCGTATATACGGGCCGATGTTTTTTTAGCAATATTTATTTGTGCAGAGTTGTCGTATAATTTACCGTAGTAATTGCGTACAAAGCCAGTACAGCTTGCACTTGGCGATACGATATAATCGGTACCATTAAAATCGTCGAGGAATTTGTCACAAACACTTTTAGATTCCGACCAAAAACCCGCATTAAATGCAGGCTGGCCACAACAAGTTTGGTTGGCATTGTATTTGACTGTACAGCCTACTTTCTCCAACACTTTAACCATGTTAAACGCTACCTGTGGGTAGAGTTGATCAATAAAGCAAGGAATAAATAACTGTACGTTCATTTATTTATTTTTCACTACCTAAACGGTAGATGTATTTGTCTGCTAAAAATCCTTTATCCGTTGTAGGATATTTTTCTTTGATTTCTTTGTAAAGGGCTA
>JBEDIY010000053.1:0-8406 GCA_041173245.1 Bacteroidota bacterium
TCCGCAATTAATTCCATACTTGCCGGAGAAAAATGATACAAATGCCTAGGCGTATCTAGCGCCGCCCAATTTTTTCCATATATACTAGCATCGGTACTGGTATAATTAGGAACTGCAATTACAAGTACACCATCTGTTTTTAATATTTCAAAAAACCGCTTAAAATAACCATACAAGTCGTGCACATGTTCTATCACATGCCACATGGTAATGGCGTCAAATTGATGGTGTTCTAGGGTGTAAATAGTATCTGCTGCTGCTAACTGGATATTATATTTAAGAAGCGCTTGTTTAGCCGCCGTTGCATCTGGTTCGAGACCCGTTACCTGCCATCCAGCAGTTAACATGGTATGTGCAAAAGCACCTGTCCCTGCACCAATATCAAGTATTGCACCCGTTTTTTTACCAACGAGTGTCGTAACTAAATTTTTCTTTGTAAGAAGCGCGTAGCTTCTTACTTTATGATATACCGAATTAATAAACCCTTTACTACTGTCTGTGTGTGAAACATAAGATTCTGCAGCGTAGTAAGGACCAATGGTACTGGCGTCTGGCACATCTTGCGTAAACCCAACTGAACAACTATTACAACGCCATACTTCAAATAATTCACCAGAAACGGTATAGTCTTTGGCAACATATAATTTACCAATTGATGGGGAAGCGCAAATAGGACATGTATTATAATGAATGGTAGAAGCCATTAAAAGGCGAATTAAAATTGATCGTTAATTTGTAGATAATAATTAGCAATGGCAGCTGCCCCAGCTATAGCTAGTAAAATTGCCGCAACCCACCAATAAGTATCCATAGCAGATAATGGTTGTGCTTTATACAATAAACCTTTTTTAAATGACCACTGCAAGCCAGTTGGTATTGGAAGCGCTTCTTGAACGGCATATAATGGTTCATGCGCAGTAAAAGAAATACCAGAGCCCTCTTTATGAAAATTACCAACACCCGCAATGATAACCGGCTGTTGCAAATGAATACTAGCTGCCAATTCTGCTACAGCTTCATGCGTTGTTGATGCAGCCGTTTCTATATCTATATGATCGAGTGCCGCTACCCAAGCAATAAATGATGAATCAGTAGGTACTTGACCAAGTATAAAATTAATTTTTTCGTAAGGAGCAGCAATACGTAGACCACTCTTATCAATAGCTGCAGAAACTGGCACCATTTCAAGTGTACCAATACCTGCCAATTGAAGCTTTTTATGAACCAGTAAATAAGGGTATATATGGTCTAACATGTGCCTATTGTTTTCCGGAGAACGAATATACAAATCCCGCCACAACATTTCGGCCAAAAACTTCATATTGGTTCCATCGCTGGTACCTATTATCTAGTAGGTTGTTTAGCTGTAACCAAAATTTAGCAGATTTTACGACTGTATAGGTTGCTCCCACCGAAAAGTCGGCGGCAGCAGGTAGTTTTTTTGTAACCATTTGCGCATCCATAGCTTGTGCACCATCCCATGCATAAAGCGTTGATGTAAATGAAAGTTTATTGGAGAACTTCCAATGTAATGATCCATTTAGTTCAAGTGGTAGTAATCCCCAAGCTTCATTTTGAACCTTTAATCCGGAAAACTTTTTATAGGTGATGCCTCCCAATACATTTAATTTTTCTTGCAGGGTGTAACTAACATTAGCCTGTAATTGAAGCGCACGCATGCTTGGTTCAAAAAAAACTTTGAACAATCTGCCATCCGTAAATGCATTCGTAAAAAGCGCCTGATTTTCATATTCTAATAATGACAAAGTAGCGCCATAGGTAAAGTGATCCCCCACTGGAAGTTTAACGCCTAAAAATTGTTCTGTAATTTTGGTGTTAGAGAAATTATTAGGAATACGAACCCAAGGATTAAAGGCAGCTAAAGAACGCAAATTATTTTTTTCAAAATGACCCGCCCAACCAAGTTCAATTCGTAAACCAGTATTAGGAAGTATCGCTACACCAGTTACTTGCGGTAATACAGCATAAGTGCCATTATTAATGGTGGGTGCAGCTCCTAAATGAACTTGAAACTTATTTGTAATCCAACTAAACGTACTTGGTATCGAAAATAAATTGTTGACAATGGTTAGGTTATTAGGAATTGTTGGTAAAACGGTATTTGAAAAACTAGCAGTGGGTTGCACTGAAATTTTAAAATCGGTGCCCAAGTTTTTTGAAACGGGAGCTGCTATACTGGTTTCGTATTCTCTTTCATCTACACCAGATTGTAAATAATCAAACGATATAGTGGGTGTATAATGAATACCAAAAAATGCATCTGTTTTATTTGCAAGGTGCACCGTTATTCCAGCGCTATTGTATTTGTTTAAAATATTATCCTTTGTATAAGGTAATAAAGAGGGCTTAAACCCATATGCATAGCGGGTGGTAGACCCTGTTGTAAACTTAACACTCAAATCGTGGGCTTCCCCTATTTGATGGGCGCTATTGATAGAAAAATTAACATCGGTAAATTCTTGCGCAAATAAAAGACCTTTCATTTTTTTAATGCCGCCACCTATGTAAGTGTTATTTTTAACACCATCTCCTATATTAAATCCAGCTTCTGCAAAGATGGTATTTAAATTTCCAAGACCCACCTTTAAAAAATGATTCCGTTTGGACACACGCATAGAATCTGCAACATATGCTAGTGGTGTAACAGCTACAGCTTGATAACCAAAACTAATGTTTTGAGCAGGTACCAGATACTGCATGGTAACCTTACTATTGTCAACAAATGGAGTGGCTGCTAAAAAATTAATTTTTGATAGTGGCCTTAAGCTTGGCTTAAATGCCGATGTAATCGTTACCACTTTAGCTGTATCTGCCGTATTTTTTGAAGCTACTTGTGCACTGACATTTGTTACACAAAAAGCCGTCATATATAAAAGGAATCTAACTTTACGCATCTGTCTAGATTTTTATTTTTTTGCTTTATCAGCGGTTACTTGTGTTAATTTTTCTTGTGCTTCCTTTTTTAAATCTGCAAAAGTAGTATTGGCAATAATACTTTGATAGGTTGCTTCTGCATTGAAATAATCTAGCTGCTTATAATAAATATCACCTAGTAATAAATAGGATTTAGTGACGAAGTATTC
Organism: Bacteroidota bacterium; assembly: GCA_041173245.1. GTDB lineage: Bacteria > Bacteroidota > Bacteroidia > Chitinophagales > Chitinophagaceae > Sediminibacterium. The sequence continues at coordinate 3,105 of JBEDIY010000053.1, forward strand.
ATAAGAACCCCAACCTTTAATTTGCTCAAAAGCAACTTTTTCTGAATCCTCCAGCTTATTTTGCTCAAATAATATTTTAGCATGTTGGTATTTGGCTTCGGCACTAAATTCTGACTTTCCAGAAGCAATCACTTCTTTATAATACATAACCGCTGTATCAAGTGATACTGCAAGCTGCTTTGATTTTGCCATTACAAAATTAGCCATCACTTTATCATCAGAAGCTGCACCAGACATCTCCAAAATTTGTATTGCTGCTGGAAGTGCATCTTCCCAATTGGATTGCTTGGTAGCACTTCTAATTAAGCCGCGTACTGCTTCTTTTTTAACAGCCTCGTCGGTGGACATAGCATCTAGCTGTTTATAATAGGTAGTCGCTTTTGCATAATAGCGTAGTTCAAAATAATAAGCCCTGGCCAAATGCAACACCGCATCAGTGGCAAATTTATTAGGGGCTTTAGAAGCGATATAAGAAAGGTATTTAATGGCGCTTACTGTATTTTTTTCAGACGCATAAATAGAAGCCATGATGTCATGCGCTTCTAACACATGCACACCACCCGGGAATTTATCGATGTAGGCACTCATTCCATTTTTTGTACCAGCAAAATCTTTTTGTTCATAACGCAATAGCGCTGCCTGATAGGTTAATGAATCTGCTTCTGTTTCAGATAAAGCCTTGCCGTTAGATTCCATAAAGGCAATAAAATCTTGCGGCTTTTGGTTTTCTACAAAAATATTTCGGATATACTCAATGGAAGACTCAGATTCTTCGGTGTTTGGAAACTTAGCAAGCAAACTTGTAAATGCAGCAAGTGCCTCGTTGTTTTTATCAATATTAAAATAAGCAACACCGAGTTTTAAATAAGCTGCTGGATGCCAAGCAGCAAGCGGAACACTTGACGTAATTTGCTGTAGCGGAGATACTGCTAATGCATAGGATTCGGCCGCTAAATACGTGTTGGCTATTTCCATATACACATCACCAATAAGTCCCGAATTTGGATACTGTTTTACAAATTTCTGAAGCAGCGACAGTTTTTCTGATGTTTTATTTGAAGCGCCAAGTATGATAGACTTTTGAAAATAAGCATAATCTTCTGCATCATACTTACGGTCAATCACTTGATCATAAAGTACCATTGCTTTGGTAAAATCTTTTGTCATAAAAAAACAATCCGCTTTTTTAATGACAAGATCCTGAAAAATAGGCGATCCTATTTTTACAGTAGCCGCCGCTTTTTCAAAACTAATAATAGCATCGGAATACTGAAGCAATTGCATTTGTGCAAAACCTAAATTATAATAGGCGTTACTCAAATTAACTTCTGCATTCACAACAGGTGCTAACAAAAACTTTTGCAAATAAGAAATCCCCTGATTGTATTGCCCCTTTCTAAACTGCATTTCCGACTTCCAGAAATAGGCTAATACCGCTACATCTTGATTATTGGGTGCTGCAAGCAAATGATCTAGTAAGCTATCAGCAGCATCAACGTACTGATCATTAATGAGTTCTACGGCTCTTCCATAGAGTAATGAAGGGTATGCTTTTTGAGCCAACGCCGATGGATTTTTTATGCCCGCATACAATTGAAGTCCTTCTTTAAAATTACTGGTTCGGGCAAGGGTATTAACGAGTAAATCAGTAGCTTCCTGGGTATATGTAGAGCGCGGATATTGTTTTAAAAATTCTTGAAACCCTTTTAATGCTTCATTTGTAAGACCTTGTTCGAAGGAGAGTTTTGCTACAGAAAAAGTAGCCACTTCTTTTTGTACTTTATTGCTACTATTTTCGGCACAAAAAATAAATGCATTGCGCGCATTTGACTTGTCCCCTATTTCTAAATACGCTTTGGCCAGCAGGTACATACTATTTTGAGACAATGAATCTTTTCCAGTAGTGAGCTGCTTAAACCCTTCTATAGCTTTATTCCATTTTTTTTGCTCGAAATAACAAAAAGATAATTCATACACATCTTCACTTGAAGGGGTCTTAGTACTAGCAACGTATTTTTCTAAGTAAGGCAATGCCGCTGTAAAATCATTTTTTGCAAAGAGCAACCTGCCAACTAATTGCTGTAATGGTTTTTCATAATATTGATTGCCTGCTTTTAAAGCGTCTAATGCAGTAGATAATGCCTTTTCGGGGTTTCCTGTAAAATAAAATATCTGCGCATTGTAAAAAGGAATGAGTTTACCATATGCAGAAGCCGCTTTAGCTATTTCAAAACAACTAAGCGCTACCCCATAGTTTTTTTCTTTAAATGCTATAAATCCGAAATAATAATTGGCATCCACATAATACACATCGCCCACTGTTTGACGAACAGCATCTAGTGGTTGTTTTGCTTTTTCAAACTGTCCTAAACTAAAATAAAGATACCCTAGTAAATACTTGACTTCCCCAATTTGTGCATTGGTTAAATTGGCCAGTTTAGCTGTTTCTAAATAAGTTAAACTTTGATCTGGCTTGTTGTTTCTAAAATAATAAACCCCAACATAATACGTCATCATTTGACGAAAGGCAGGATCCACGGCTGCTTTTATAAAATCAGTCGCTTGTTCTACAATCCCCTTTTCATCTAACTGCAAACCACTCACTAATAAATAAAAATCAACCTTTTCTTTTATAGAACTGTTGTTTTGATACATGGACGTTCGCTTCAGTTCTTTGGCTAATTGATAACTGCTCACATACGCCTTATCCGATACAAAAGTTTGCAAATAACGTACACTTGCATCAATTGAATTGGGCAAAACTGGGGTTTGCGCCAATCCTATTTGTGCTAGTACAAAAAAGAATACCGATAAAATAGAAGTGTGTAGTTTCATAAGTATGATCCCCTTTTTTACAAAGGTTTATATTTCTTTCTTAATAAAAAGCGAAAACCATTTTAAAGGTAGTATTACCACTCCGTAAGGCCCTTTCTAATGGGCATTTGTGGAAAAACAGATAGATGCCGTAAGTTTGTCAACAAAAGCAGGGAAAATCATGTACGAACATCATACAAACATTCGAGTTAGATACGCAGAAACAGATCAAATGGACGTGGTATATTATGGCAATTATGCCCAGTATTTTGAAGTTGGTCGTGTAGAAGCGATGCGTGCCATTGGGCTTTCTTACAAAGAAATTGAAAAAATGGGGATTCATATGCCCGTTGTAACGATGGAAACCAAATACATTAGGCCTGCCCACTACGACGATTTATTAACGGTAAAAACAATAGTGCCTGAGCTACCACTTGAGCATCAAATCAAATTTATTACCGAAGTATACAACGAAGCAGGCAAGCTACTCACCCAAGGAAAAGTAGTACTCTATTTTATAGATGCAACAACAGGCAAAAGAGCACAGATACCTGAAAGCCTTAAAGAAAAGTTAGCCCCCTTTTTTAGGGAATAACAATTTTCACCTTACTGATACATGTTGTAAATGAGGTACTGAATTTTCCAACCTTCTTTTAATTTAACAAATTGAAAGCTATCAATGCCTTTATGTGAGAATTGTCCATTGCGGTGAAACGTATATGGCGCCCATGCGGAGGCAAGTTCACGGTCTATATAAATGATTTCATCAAAAGAACGCTCGTCAAGTGAGCCTGGCTGTTGCTTTCCAATGCTAGCAACAAAATCAGATACTTTACTCGTTCTTACCACCACTGAATCTTTTTGATTTTGTACCACATGCATAATGGCGCCTGGGGCGAAACATGATTTCAATAACACCGTGTCTACCGTAATCATGGCTTTAAATGTTTGCTTGATTACATTTTTAACGGCCTCTTTTTCGGCATCGTTGTTAGGTGCTGAAGTTGATGGCGCTTTTGATTGTGCCGACGATTGCGCTGCAAGCAAGCATACAAAAGATAGCACTAAAAATAGATGTTTCATAAAATGTATAATTAAATTTATACGCGGTAGGTATCCGCTTTCCAATTAGTTATAGATTGCTTGATTTGTTTGCCAGTTAAATTTTCGTCGGCTGCTTTTTGTGCAAGCGCAATAAACTCATCGTCGGAAGCAAAACGAAGTGCTACAATTTGACCAATGCGTAAACTAGCTGGAAGTAGTTTTCCTGTTAATACAAAATGTCTCAAATTTTCTTCGGCTCTAATGGCTCTATCCTGTGCTTTTAGGGCAAAAATGCGAACAAACGCAAATAGGAATAAAAAAATAAATCCTGCAAGATTCAAAAGAGAAGCACTGTAAAACCCAGCTCCATCGGCATGTGCCAAATTAACAAAGCTGCCAATCCAAAAAGCCAATATGCCAAAAAAGGTAGTCCCGTGCCAACCAGCTACCAACCTACTGTGGTTGCTATAATTTTGTGTTTTCATAGAGTGCAATATATTTATATTTGCCTGTTTGTACTTACTATATTTACTTCGCACTAAATTTAAGGCCCAGCCATGGAAAAAGTTTTTGCATCCATCATCACTATTGGAGATGAATTATTAATAGGTCAAGTGATTGACACCAATAGTGCCTGGATTGCCCAAGAACTCAATAAAGCAGGCATTACCATTAAAAACAGAGTTGCGGTTGGCGATGTTTGGGAAGACATTTGGGCTGCATTAGATGCAGAAAGCAAGAAATCTTCAATCATACTTTTGACAGGTGGTTTAGGGCCTACTTCTGACGATATCACAAAACCTTTATTGTGTGAATATTTTGGCGGGAAAATGGTATTAGATCCCGCAACACTTGTGCATGTTACAGACATTTTTGAGCGCATTTTAAAGCGCCCGATGATTGAGCGTAACGCCAAGCAAGCAGAAGTACCAGATTGTTGCACTGTTTTATTAAATGAACGCGGAACCGCGCCTGGTATGCTTTTTGAAAAAGATGGCGTAATATTTGTGTCTATGCCTGGTGTACCCCACGAAATGAAATGGATCATGGAGCATCATGTGATTCCAATGATTCCAAAGCGTTTTAAAACAGGCTTGATTAAACACAAAACATTATTAACGGCGGGCATTGGCGAATCATTTTTAGCAGAAATGATTAAAGAAAATGAAGCTGCCTTACCAAGTCATATTAAACTAGCGTACTTACCCAATTATGGCATGGTTCGTTTGCGTTTAACAATATCAGGTGATCCTCAACATGAAGCCGAATTAGACAAAGAATTAGATACCCATTTTGAAAATTTAGCCACCGCAGTTAAGGAATATTTGGTGGTTAAAGAAGATATTCCAATGGCCGAAGTGGTGGGTCAATTACTACTCAACCAGCACAAAACCCTCTCTACCGCCGAAAGTTGCACGGGTGGATATATCGCACATTTATTAAC
>JBEDIY010000054.1:0-18153 GCA_041173245.1 Bacteroidota bacterium
TATTTGTGGTTAAAAGTTCTGGAGTCCATGCGTGACTTTGGTTGTTCAATTAATCTGATGCAAAAAATTTATTACGATCAATTTATCAAGGCATATGAAGAAGACCTAGGAAAAAATACACTAATTGACAATATTACTTTTTTAAAGAGCCTTAGTAAGATTAGGGATCTTGATGAACAAGAAACGTTTCGATTAAAACATTGTGAAGAAACCCTGAATGATCCATATATAAATATTATACTTAGAACTGAAATTAGTTATTTCTATCAAATGGTATCTATGTGTATTGAAACCGGTACCGAAGCCGGCATAATAATTTATCAAGATGAAACATACGTTATGCTAGGGGATAATAATTTGGAAGTGGATAAATCAATCCCGCATATTTATATTCCAATTTCCCATTTCATAGCTGAGTTATTTATTGATGAGGAAAAAGTTAACTTCATAAATCAGTTAAGGTTGTTTAGTGAAGATGAATTGCGTCTTGTAAAAGAGCTGCGAAACAACAATATTGAAAGGGTTACTATAGTATACGATAGAGAGGCCCGGAAAGTTACTAAAATTGAATATGATAAAACAGGTTTAATGAACGGTGATAAAGCAAAAGAAGTTATGCGAATACTTGGATTAAAGAATTATTCTGCTATCCAATTAAAAACAAGAACAGGCACCTCACTTTCATTTACAAAAACTGAAACAAAATATTTTTAAAGACCCGTTTGATGCGGCTCAGTATAGTAATCGGGTCTCCTCCATTTGATATGGCGAGGCCTCAACTGAGGAAAAATGAAACCCAGTAATGAGTATGAAAAATTAAAAAATGAATTAACTGAAGAAGAATTACTTAAACAATTTGCTAATTTGATAATCGATATTTATTTCGATCAGCTATATGAAAATGAAAAACAGCAGTAGTGCACTTCAAGCAGAGCTTGAAACATTATCTACCCGTAAGTATAAAAGCCATGCTAAAGTTAGAGGTGTCGATGCAGTGGTATATACAAGAGTTAGCAGCCAAGAGCAAGCGGAAAATAACGGGAGTCTGGAGGTCCAACTTAAATACTGTAATAACTACGCAAAAACCAATAGTATTCAAATTAAAGAATACTTTGGTGGCTCCTATGAAAGTGCTAAATCAGACGGTCGTAAAGAATTTTTACGAATGATAGAATATGTAAAAAAGTACAAAAATATTTCTTACATCATAGTGTTTAACTATGACCGGTTTTCCAGAACTGGGGCTGCAGCATCACGCATAAGTGAAGAGTTAAGTAGACAAGGTGTAACTGTAAAATCTGTAACTCAGGATATCGACACATCTACAGCAATAGGTAGATTGCAAGAAAACTTTTTTCATCTCCTAAATAATTTTGATAATCGGTTAAAAAGTGACAGAACCATAATTAATACGAAAGAGGTTATGTTAAAAGGTTACTGGCCTTACCAAACGCCACTAGGATACCTTAATCTTAAGCCAAAGCATAGGGCATGCTTCCATGAGTATGTAATTACAGAATCAGGCAAACATCTTAGGAAAGGGTTTCAAATGCTTACCGAAAGAAAATACTTTTATTATGAAATAGTGGATTATTTGATGCAAAGAGGCGTAGAGATTTCAACAAAGAGCTTTCGACATGTATTTAGCAATCCTTTTTACGCGGGGTATGTAACAGGTAGCCTTTTGGGTGGTAAATTAATAGAAGGTAAGCATCCTAAATTAATTGATTTAAAAACATTTCTAGCAGCACAGGATGTTTTAAATAATAACCCATTTGTAGGTGTTGCAAAAGTATTTAGACATGATGAGGTTCCACTCAAGATATTTGTAAAGGATGAAGTAAGTGGAAAGCCATTTACTGGGTATACAACAAGGGGGAATTGGTACTACAAAACAAAAGATGCTGCAATTCCGGTTAATGTAAGTTCAAAGTTGTTAAATAGCATGTTTGTAGACCTTCTTTCTAAATACGAATTCAACCCTTCTTTAAAGAAGAAGTTTGGGGTCATTTTAACGAGTGAACTAAAAAGCAGGTTAAGTGAAAAGGCAAGCGATAAAACACTGTTAAAAAAGAAAATAGCCGAGAAACAAAGCCTGCTTGAAAAAGCGGAGTTAAAGTACATAAGCGATCAAATAACCGAAGATATTTATAATAAACACGCCCAGCAGATTCGTAGTGAGATTGGAGAATTAAGTAAGGGAATTGATTCAGCCTCAATGAGCAGTTCGAACATAGAAAAAGTAGTTCAAAATTGTTTGGCGATTTCACAAAACATAAGCCAGGCTTGGATTTCAGCAGATTACGAAAAGAAACAGCGCTTACAAAAGATGGTGTTTCCAGAGGGTATTATGTATAACAAGCAAAATGGGGTAGTTCGAACTTCTAAAGTAAACTTAATATTCAACGAAATCCCATTACTGGTAAGCCTTTGCGCCAAAAAAGAAAAAGGCGATTCTGTTAAGAATCGCCTTAAATCTAATTATGTGCCCAGAACAGGAATCGAACCTGCACTACCTTGCGATAACCAGATTTTGAGTCTAGCGCGTCTACCAGTTCCGCCATCTGGGCCTTTGTATTAGGCGGGGTGCAATATTACAAGATTCTGTGTTTTTTGCCAAAAGAAACCAACATAAACCCAAACAAATAGGGCTTATCGGAGTTGATCGGCTATACGGTCTAGATATTTCTTTTTAAAATAATAGTCTTTTACCTGCAACAGCGTTTCTTTTGGGGTAATACCCACTTTATAGCTTTCCAACAACCCTTTAATAGGTTCAAAAATTTCATCTTCTAATTGTTTAAGTGGTACAAGTAGCGCTGCCTTTTGGGTATCGTCTTCTAATTCCATAACCTGCTCGTTTAAATCCATCACTTCCATTAAAAAACTAGGAGGGAGCTGGTATTTTTCGTCGGGTACGAGTACCTCATTGATTTCTAAAATGTATGGGATAAGTAAGGACTGATCTTTTAATATCCTTAACGCTTTATTGGCTGCCGATGATAATGCCAGTGCTTCTGCTTGTTCAGCTTCTGAACTATTTGCAAAAAAATCGGGATGAAACTTTTTTTGGAGCATCAAATACTTTTTGGATACCACAGCCGTATCAGGGAAAAAGCTAACCGGAATGTCAAAAAGTTCAAAATGATTCATAGACATTAAAATTACAACTCCTTTATAAAAACAGGTAATAATCTTTTAAGTAGGTAGCAAAACTAGCGGTGTACTGCTCATTTTCTTTAATAATAATCTGTTCTACTTCAGCTGGGCTTGTTACAGCGCTACTTAATATATACATGGCCCTAAAAGGTTCGTGTGTGGGTGTTTGGAGCACCAGTGCTTTTTTAAATATAAGTAGCCCAAATTGCGCAGCTAATTTTTCAAGTTCTGTTGCCCTCGCATAGGGGATAAGAACCGAAAAACTTCCGCCTTTGCCCAGTAGTTTAACAACACAAGTAAAAAGTGATTCTAATGTTAATGTGGTGCTGTGCATGGCCGTGTTACGGAGCGCATCATCACTTTTTAAATCGTTGCTAAAAAAAGGAGGGTTGGAAATAATATGCTGGTAATTAGCTCCGCAAAAATTTTCTATAGCACTGTTGTGTACTTTAATATTCCAGCCGGTCGCTAGAGCATTGCTCGCTGCCTGCGCCGCGGCAGCAGGATCTAATTCGACAGCATCAATAACAGCGCTAGGTATTTTTTGTGCGAGTAGTAAACTTAAAAGTCCAGTACCCGTGCCAATATCTAAAATACTAGTAGGTGCATCATCTTTTACATGTGCTGCAACCCAGGCACCAAACAGGCATGCGTCTGTACATACTTTTAGCGCGCAGTCCGATTGTTGAACTGTAAATTGTTTGAACGAAAAATAGTTATTAGACATCTAATAGATGCTTAGTCTGCAAAGCTTGCAGCTATGTATTCACTATTTAAGCGGGCAATATTTGTGATGGAAATTTCTTTAGGGCAAGTAGCTTCACAAGCACCAGTGTTGGTACATGATCCAAAACCTTCTTTATCCATTTGAGCCACCATGTTTTGTACCCTTGTAGTACGCTCAGGTGCACCTTGTGGTAATAAAGCGAGGTGAGAAACTTTTGCACTCAAAAATAGCATCGCAGAACTGTTTTTACAAGCTGCTACACAAGCACCACATCCAATACACATAGCTGCTGCAAAGGCGTCGTCTGCTTTTTGCTTTTCGATAGGTAAGGTGTTACCATCTACTGCATTACCGGTGTTAACGCTAATATAACCACCAGCCTGAATGATTCTATCAAATGCAGAACGGTCTACCATCAAATCTTTGATTACTGGAAAAGCATCTGCTCTCCATGGTTCTACAACAATCGTGTCTCCATCTTTAAAGGCACGCATGTGTAATTGACAAGTTGTATTTGCTTGCCAAGGACCATGAGGTTTACCATTAATATACATAGAGCATGAACCACAAATACCTTCTCTACAATCATGGTCAAATGCAACCGGATTTTCTCCGTCTTTGATTAATTGTTCGTTAAGTACGTCAAACATTTCTAAGAAACTCATTTCAGAAGAAATATTTTCTACGCGGTACATTTTAAAAGTACCTTTTGTGTTTTTATTTTTTTGTCTCCAAACTTTAAGGTTTAGATTCATGTTGTAATGTTCCATTTCAAGAAAATTGAAAAGTTGATAGATCGTTTACTAATGATTATTTGTAGTTACGTTGTGAAGGTTTAATCACTTCGTACTTTAATTCTTCTTTGTGTAATTCCCAATTGTGTTCACCTTTAAACTCCCAAGAAGCTACATACATAAAGTTTTCATCGTCTCTTAATGCTTCACCATCTTCTGTTTGGTATTCTTCTCTAAAGTGTCCACCACAACTTTCGTTACGGCTTAAGGCGTCTACACACATAAGTTCACCTAGTTCAATAAAGTCGGCAACGCGGTTTGCTTTATCAAGTTCTGGGTTCATCTCATTAATTTCTCCTGGAATTCTTACGTCAGACCAGAACTCTTTTTTAAGCGCTTGCACTTCTGCAATGGCTTGCTTTAAACCTTCTTCGTTTCTAGCCATACCACATTTATCCCAAATAATTTTTCCCAAACGTTTGTGGAAGCTCTCTACCGTTTGTGTTCCTTTGATGCTCATTAATTTTTCAATTCTTGCAAGCACCACTTTTTCAGCTTCTTCAAATGCTGCATGATTGGTATCGAGTCCTGTGCTATAAATTTCGTCTGCTAAATAATTACCAATGGTGTAAGGAATCACAAAGTATCCATCTGCTAAACCTTGCATAAGTGCACTTGCACCAAGGCGGTTAGCACCATGCTCACTAAAGTTAGCTTCACCTAATGCATACAATCCAGGAACCGTAGTTTGTAATTCATAGTCTACCCAAAGGCCACCCATTGTGTAGTGTACAGCAGGGTAGATACGCATTGGAACTTCGTACGGATCTTCACCAGTGATTTTTGCATACATGTCAAATAGGTTGCCATATTTTTCTTTAACAACCTCTTTACCTAATGCTATAATTTGTTCTTGGCTTACATTTTCTAAACCTTGTTTGCCTATTTCAATTTTACCATAACGTAATATGGCTGCAGCATAATCTAGGTATACTGCTTGCTTAGAAGTACCCACGCCATAACCAGCATCACATCTTTCCTTGGCAGCTCTTGATGCCACGTCGCGTGGGACTAGGTTACCAAATGCAGGGTATCTGCGCTCTAAATAATAATCTCTTTCTTCTTCAGGAATATCTACCGCTTTGCGCGTTTCATTTAAATTTTTAGGTACCCAAATACGTCCGTCATTTCTGAGTGACTCAGACATGAGTGTTAATTTAGACTGATGGTCTCCACTAACTGGAATACATGTTGGGTGAATTTGTGTAAAGCATGGGTTGCTAAACAAAGCACCTTGACGGTGTGCCTTCCAAGCGGCAGTAACGTTAGAGCCCATGGCATTGGTAGATAAATAAAATACGTTGCCATATCCACCAGTACATAATAATACCGCGTGACCAAAATGTTTTTCTAAATTACCAGACACTAAATCACGTGCAATAATACCTCTTGCTTTACCATCAATTTTTACCACTTCATGCATTTCGTGACGGCTATACATTTTTACATTACCAAGTGATACCTGACGCTCTAAGGCTTGGTACGCACCAATCAGTAATTGCTGACCTGTTTGGCCCGCTGCATAAAATGTACGTTGAACCTGCGTACCGCCAAAAGAACGGTTGCTTAATAGTCCACCATATTCACGTGCAAAAGGAACACCTTGTGCAACGCACTGATCAATAATATTAACACTCACTTCGGCAAGGCGGTGAACGTTTCCTTCACGCGCACGGTAGTCGCCACCTTTAATGGTATCGTAGAATAATCTAAATACGCTGTCACCATCATTCTGATAGTTTTTAGCGGCGTTGATACCACCTTGTGCAGCAATAGAATGTGCACGGCGCGGAGAGTCCTGAAAACAAAACGCTTTTACCTTATAACCAAGTTCACCTAAAGAAGCAGCAGCAGATGCACCAGCTAAACCAGTACCTACTACAATCACTTCTAGTTTGCGTTTATTAGCCGGGTTAACAAGTTTGCAATGTCCCTTGTAATCTTCCCATTTTTTTTCGAGGTTTCCGGCAGGTATTTTTGAATTAAGCATATGCTTAGAAATTTAAATTGAGTGATAATTATTTGATCCAACCAAAATAAAAACTGAGTGGCATCAGTGCAAATAATAAAGGCACGATGATTGAAAATCCAACGCCCACACTGTTAATTAAGCCACTGATTTTTTTGTTGTGGATACCAATCGTTTTAAAAGCACTTTGAAATCCGTGTAATAAGTGATACGCTAAAGAACCGCAGGCTAATACATAAAGTGCAACAATAAGTGTGTTACCAACAAATACGTTTCTCATTTCGGCATATAAGTTGTGGTGCATAACACCATTGTATTCTACTTCTGCAAGTGCTTGAACAGTTCCCATACCTCCAAGTCTACTCGGCGTCCAAAAATGATAAATGTGCATCACTAAAAACATAAGTAGGAGGGTGCCTAGTATTGCCATACTTCTGCTATACCATTTACTACCATCAGCGTATGCGACTGCATATCCTGTACTTCTTTTTTTACGATTTTCTAGCGTTAATAAATAACCCTGAAAAATGTGCAAGAAGAAACCAGCAAAAAGACCAATTTCTAAAATTCTTGGAAGCACATTGCTACCCATAAAGTGAGCCGCTTTGTTAAACATTTGCCCCTGATCGGCAGGATCATAAGCAGCAGCCCAAATACAAGCATTAAGCCCCACATGCACAATTAAAAAGAGCACTAGAAATATTCCAGTAAAACCCATCACCAATTTTTTACCAACCGATGATGTAAAGACTTGTTTCCAGGTCATAATGAACGTTTTGTGTTTTTAAAATCGGTGCAAAAATAGCACAGGAAACGATGCCTTTCTCTAATCGAGCAACTTTTTTCGCAGGACTAATGCACATCTTTAAACAGTATAATCGCCGTTTACATAAAAAGAGCCCCCATTAACCATTAAGAACTGTATTTTTGGACCATGTTTAAGTTACTAGGAATATTATGGAATAGTTTTAGGATGGCGATTCAGGAACTCAGGGTAAACAAGCTCAGAACGTTCCTTTCTTTGTTTGGAATTACCATTGGTATTTTTTGCATCATTGGCGTGTTAGCAACGGTAGACAGTTTAGAGCGAAAAGTACAAAACGATATCAAAGCTTTTGGTAACAACACGATATATATTGATAAGTGGAGTTATGCGGGTGGACCCGATTATCCTTGGTGGAAATATGTAAAACGTCCAGTGCCAAAAATAGAAGAGATGCGTTTTGTAAAAGCAAAATGTGACTTGGCTGCTAATACTTCTTTTTTTTGTTCGTCTACTGTAAATGTTAGCTACCTAAATAGTATTTTAAGCGGCGTAAGTATTTATGGTATTACCGAAGATTTTAACAACATTCAAACCTTGGATATCGCTGCTGGACGCTATTTGAACGAATCTGAATTTACAAGAGGTACAACATCTACGGTTATCGGAAATTTGGTAGCCGATGAATTATATGGTGGTGCGCAAAAAGCAGTGGGTAAACAAATTACTTACAACGGAAAGCATTTATATATTGTTGGTGTCATTAAAAAGCAAGGCCAAAGTTTAATTGGTGGTTTTAATTTTGATGAGTGTATGATTACCTCTTACAGGTATTTTTCAGGGGTGTACAATCCAGATAATTCCAGCCCATATATTATGGTGCAGGGTAAGCCGGGTGTTTCTTCTGCAGCACTCGCCGAAGAGTTACGAGGTGTGATGCGCCAGCTGCGCAGGTTAAGCCCTAGTGAAGAGGATGATTTTTCATGTAATGATGTGGCTCAGTTTAGTGAAGTAGTGGGTGGATTTTTTGGAAAAGTTACTGCTGGTGGATGGGCCATTGCAGGCCTTAGTTTAATTGTAGGCGCATTTGGAGTCGCTAATATTATGTTTGTAACCGTTCGTGAAAGAACCAGTCAAATTGGACTTAAAAAAGCCCTTGGCGCAAAACGCCGTACCATTTTATCTGAGTTTTTACTAGAAAGTGCCTTCTTATGTATTTTAGGTGGTTTATTTGGTTTAATACTAGTTTGGTTACTTGCGATGGGTCTAACTGCCGTTCTGCCGTTCCCAATATTTATCGCGCCTAATATTGTATTTTTGGCCCTAAGCATTTGTATTATTTTGGGGATTGTATCGGGTATTATTCCAGCATCAATTGCTGCTAAAATGGATCCGGTGGTTGCCATTAGAACCAAATAATTAGAACCAGTAAAAATGTCGGTAACCATTTTAGCCATCGAATCTTCTTGTGACGAAACATCTGCATCCGTATGTGTAGATGGTGCTATTTTATCCAACTTTATTGCCAACCAAACGGTACATGAAATCTATGGTGGCGTAGTGCCAGAACTTGCGAGTAGAGCACACATGCAAAATATTGTTCCAGTAGTCGACTCCGCATTACAAAAAGCATTTCCAGACATTGCGTCTTCTTCAGAACGCCTTCAAAAGCTTGATGCCATTGCGTTTACGCAGGCTCCCGGTTTAATTGGAAGTTTGCTGGTAGGTGCGCAGTTTGCAAAATCATTGGCACTTAGTTTGCAAAAACCTCTTATTGCCGTGCATCACATGCAGGCGCATGTGCTGGCTAATTTAATTCCAGAACACCGCCCTAGTTTTCCATTTTTATGTTTAACAGTGAGCGGTGGTCACACACAAATTGTACTTGCTAATAGTCCAACTAATCTCAAAATTATTGGTGAAACAATCGATGACGCAGCGGGCGAGGCTTTTGATAAATCAGCAAAATTATTAGGACTTCCATACCCTGGTGGTCCATTAATTGACAAGTATGCAAAATCCGGAAATCCACTGGCTTTTAAATTTGCAGAACCTCAAATTCCGGAACTCAATTTTAGTTTTAGTGGACTTAAAACCTCCATCTTATATTTTATACAAAAGCAGGAGCCTGGTTTTATAGAAGCCAACCGTGATGATTTGTGTGCCTCGGTTCAGCATGCCATTGTTACCATTTTAATTAAAAAGCTTCAAAAAGCGGTGGTGCAAACCGGCGTTAAACAGGTATGTATTGCGGGTGGTGTGAGCGCAAATAGTGGTCTACGAAACGCACTTATGGAGGCGGGTAAAAAGTACAATTGGGCGCCGTTTGTGCCTCCATTCGAATATTGTACAGACAATGCCGGTATGATTGCTATAACGGCTTATTATCAGTATTTAGCGGGCCAGTTTACAAGTTTGGACGCGAGCCCTAGTGCACGGGCTGTTTGGGCGTAAGTTCCCTCTAGTTCATTTCCTCATTTATTTTAGCGGTTTTATTGCAGCATTAATTGTAATTTTGCGCCCTCAAACCCTGATTCATCTTATGATTAGTGCTAGAAATATTACCCTCGCTTATGGTAAGCGCGTACTTTTTGACGAAGTAAATATCAATTTCATCAAAGGGAATTGTTATGGCGTTATTGGTGCCAATGGTGCCGGTAAGTCTACGTTTTTAAAAATCCTTAGTGGAGAAATTGAACCCAATAAAGGAACCGTAGATATTTCGCCAGGTGAGCGTATGAGCTTTTTAAAGCAAAACCAATTTGAATTTGATACCTGTTCGGTTTTAAATACCGTGCTCATGGGCCACAAAAAAATGTGGGAAGTGATGCACGAGCGTGAAGCGATTTATGCCAAAGCGGATTTTTCTGAAGAAGATGGTTTACGTGCCGGAGAATTAGAAGGAGAGTTTGGCGAAATGGGAGGCTACACTGCAGAAAGTGATGCTGCAACATTATTAAGTAGCCTTGGTATCAAAGATGATATGCATGCGAGTGCTATGCAAGATATTCCGTCAAATATGAAAGTGCGTGTGTTATTAGCACAAGCATTATTTGGCAATCCAGATATTTTATTACTCGATGAACCTACCAACGGCCTAGACATTGAAACCATTGGTTGGCTAGAAAACTTTTTAGCAGAATACGAAAACATTGTACTGGTTGTAAGTCACGATAGACACTTCTTAGACACCGTGTGTACACACGTTGCAGACGTTGATCGTTCAAAAATTAAAACCTTTACGGGCAACTATACTTTCTGGTATGAGTCTTCTCAATTGATGAGCAGACAAATGAATGATAAGAATAAAAAAGTAGAAGATAAGCGTCAAGCGCTTATCGATTTCATTGCCCGATTCTCTGCCAATGCTTCTAAAAGTAAGCAAGCAACTTCTAGAAAAAAGGCGTTGGAAAAATTAACCATCGAAGAAATTGAACCGTCTAACCGTAAATATCCAGGTATCATTTTCCAACCGCTAAGAGAGGTAGGAAATCAGATTTTGAACGTGGAGAATTTGAAAAAAACAGTGGATGGAAGAACCCTATTTGATAAAGTAACTTTTAGCGTTAACAAAAACGAGAAAATTGCTTTTATAAGTAAAGATCCATCTGCGGTGACCCATTTCTTTGACGCGATCAACGAAATTACGGTTGCGGATGCAGGTAAATTTGAGTGGGGTACCACCATCACCAAAGCATATTTACCCGTAGAAAATGGGGAATTTTTTACGGAAGGCCTCACCCTTATGGACTGGTTAAGACAATATGTTCCTGCGCACGTAACAGACGCCGACGAACCTTTTATTAGAGGATTTTTAGGTAAAATGTTGTTTAGCGGAGACGACATTATGAAAAAAACCAATGTACTAAGTGGTGGAGAAAAAGTACGTTGTATGGTTAGCCGTATGATGCTACAAAATCCCAATCTTGTTGTACTCGATCAGCCTACCAACCACCTCGACCTAGAAAGTATCCAAAGTTTTAACGAAGGTTGTATGACTTTTCCGGGGGTAGTGCTCTTAACTTCTCATGATCATACGTTTATGCAAACTGTGGCAACACGTATTATTGAGTTAACGCCAAAGGGCATCATTGATCGTTTAATGACTTTTGATGAGTATATGGAAGACGGTCGTGTGCAAGAATTGAGGGCAGAGATGTATAGTTAAGTCGCTGAAAATGAATAAAATAGGGTGTAAATACCCCGCAGCAGATAAATAATTTAAAAAAAGGGATTTTCGTATTGGTAATTTGAAGCATTTCCTTACCTTTGCCGTCCCGAAAAAAATAGAGTCATGGCAAGAGTATGTCAAGTTACAGGTAAAAAACCGATTGTTGGAAATAGTGTTTCACACTCTAACATCAAAACAAAGCGTCGTTTCTTACCTAATTTACAGAAAAAGCGTTTCTTTTTCGCTGAAGAAGACCGTTGGGTTTACCTAAAGGTTTCAACTGATGCACTTAGAACGATTAATAAAAATGGTTTAGCTTCCGTAATCAAAGAATTGAGATTAAAAGGAACAAAAATCTAATTTACAATAACAAAGTAAACGACCAATACAATGGCAAGAAAAGGCAATAGAGTACAGGTTATTTTGGAGTGCACAGAGCATAAGGCCACTGGTCTTGCTGGTACAAGCCGTTATATCACTGTAAAAAACAAGAAGAATACGCCAGAGCGTATGGAGTTAAAGAAGTTTAACCCAATCATGAAAAAAGTAACTGTTCATAAAGAAATTAAATAGTAATGGCAAAATCTGCATCGAAAAACGCGAAAGTAAAAGATCTTAAGGCTTCTGCAGAAGCTAAAAACTGGACTAAAGTGATCAAGGCTGTTAGAAGCCCTAAAACTGGCGCCTATACTTTTAAAGAAAATATCATTCACAAAGACAAAGTGAACGATTTCTTAAAAGAGAAATAGTTTCAGTACTTAAACTTATTCATAAAGCTTTCTCCTCATCGGGAAGGCTTTTTGTATTTTTACACCTCAAATTAGTACTATGGGATTTTTAGGAAAGCTATTTGGTATCAAAGAAAAGGAGAGTTTAGACCAGGGTTTACAACAAACCAAGGAAGGCTTTTTTGCTAAAATCACAAAAGCCATTGCGGGTAAAAGCACCGTTGATGACGAAGTATTAGATAACCTCGAAGAAGCACTTATTGGTGCCGATGTGGGTATGGAAACTACCTTGCAAATTATTGAACGCGTAGAAAAAAGAGTAAAACAAGATAAATACTTGAATACAAGTGAGTTGAATGCTTTACTTCAACAAGAAATTGAAGCTATATTAGTAGATGCACCCGAGCCTGAATACAAAGACTTTACGATTCCTGCTGGTAAAAAGCCCTATGTGATTTTAGTGGTGGGCGTTAATGGAGTAGGCAAAACCACCACCATTGGTAAGCTAGCCAACAACTATAAAAAGGCAGGTAATCAGGTTGTACTAGGTGCCGCAGATACATTTAGAGCAGCAGCCACAGAGCAGCTCACTATTTGGAGTGAGCGCGTTGGCGTTCCTATTGTTAAGCAAACCATGGGTGCCGATCCAAGTGCCGTGGCATTTGATACCGTTACTAGCGCTGTTTCTAAAAATGCCGACGTCGTGATTATTGATACCGCCGGTCGTTTACACAATAAGTTGCACCTGATGGATGAACTGGGTAAAATTAAGCGTGTGATTCAAAAGGTGATACCTGGTGCTCCACATGAAGTAATGCTGGTACTAGATGGTTCTACTGGTCAAAATGCCCTCGAACAAGCCAAGCAATTTACCGCTACCACCGAAGTCACGGCTTTATCCATTACAAAGCTAGACGGTACAGCAAAAGGTGGCGTGGTGCTTGCCATTGCTAGCCAGTTTAAAATTCCGGTAAAATATATTGGGGTCGGCGAAAAAATAGATGACCTGATCATTTTTGATAAGCATGAATTTGTTGACAGCCTATTTAAAGGTGTAACGAACAGCTAATCCACCCCAACCTCCTTCAAAATAGGTATGTCCCACTAGGTTAAATGAGGGCTGCCAGTCAAAACTAATGGCTAGGGGCGCGTTTGGTATTTTGTAGTCTAAACCAATTACGCCGTCCACACCAATGGCAAAAACAGCCGTACTAGGCGGGTTTCTGAGCCTCCAACTGCTATTCCAAAGGCCAAAGTGGCCGCCGCCGCCCACATACCACTGTAGGCCCTCTGCATTAGGAATGGGCATGTGTTTTTCATATAAACCCGTTAATCTAAAGCCATCATCGTTAAAGTAAGCCAGTAATTCCTTGGCTACAGTCTCTGACTTATACTGTTTATAGGTAATAGCACCAGGGTAAACTTTTACACCTATAGATTGAAGGATGGGTTTGGTTGTTTGGGCACCCGCGTAAAAGACAGCAACAAATAATAAAGCGGTAAAAAGTAGTTTTTTCATAAAGGGGGTTTGAAAATGCCCTACAAAAATAATTATCAATTACTGAAAGAATAGTTAAGGTTGCTCTTTAATAATTATTTAGGTTTGTAGTATGCATGATTTTAAAGAATTGGTGGCCGAGTTTGGTACCCGTTTTGGGGTAGCTCAATTTCCGACGACCCCTGCAAGCCTTTATGAACCTGGCGAATATTTTTTAAGTATTGGCGGTAAAAGAATTAGACCCATTTTATGTGTGCTCGGTAATGAGCTTTTTAGTGAAATCACCGAAGACGCCTGGTCACTTGCTACTGCTATTGAGCTATTTCATAATTTCACCCTCATTCATGACGATATGATGGATGCTGCTGCGTTAAGGCGCGGCATGCAAACAGTGCATACAAAATATGGCGACAATACGGCGCTATTAACTGGTGATGTCATGCTCATTAGAGCCTACGAAAAATTACAAAACATTAACCCAGCTTATTTACCTAAAATATTAAGCCTCTTTAATACAACAGCAAGAGAAGTTTGTGAAGGTCAGCAACTGGATATGGATTTTGAAAAAATGCCATCAGTTACCCTTGACGCTTACATACATATGATTACCCTCAAAACGTCGGTACTACTTGCGGCTAGTTTAGAAATGGGGGCCATATTAGGCGGTGCCACGCCAAATAACTGCAAACACTTATATGAATTTGGAAAAAACCTGGGTATTGCTTTTCAAATTCAAGACGATTATTTAGACGCTTTTGGCGATCCTGAAAAATTTGGTAAAGAAGTAGGTGGCGATATCAGACAAAATAAAAAAACTTTTTTACTGCTGCATGCACTAGAAGTAGCAACACCTGATCAGCGCGCTAAACTTGATTCACTCCTTGCAAGTTCTGGTCCGGATAAAGTACCACAGGTACTGGAACTATTTAAAGCATGTAATGTAGATGCCTGGGCTATCGAACTCAAAGAAAAATATTTACAAATGGCCCTTGCTAATTTAGAAGATATTGCTGTTACCGGTAGTCGAAAGTCGGCACTATTAGCACTTGCCAATTATTTAATGCAACGGGAAAATTAATTTTATATTTTATTCGTATACTAAACGCAATTATTAGCGCATGTCAAATTCTTTATTTAGAAAAAAATCAATTGTAAAAATCAATGCCGATGCTGCAGCAGCAGAGGGGCATGGATCTGGACTTAAAAAAATATTAGGCGTAAAGGATTTAACTTTTATGGGTATTGCTGCCGTTATTGGGGCAGGTATATTTTCTACTATTGGTACGGCTGCTTTTAATGGTGGTCCGGGTATATCCCTTTTGTTTGTTATTACAGCAATCACCTGCGGATTTAGTGCACTTTGTTATGCCGAGTTTGCAAGTAGGGTGCCTATTGCTGGAAGTGCTTATACCTATGCGTATGTTTCTTTTGGCGAAGTAGTTGCTTGGATTATTGGTTGGGCGCTTATACTTGAATATGCCATTGGTAATATTGTAGTGGCTATTAGTTGGAGTGGATATTTTAATAATTTATTAGAAGGATTTAATATTCATTTGCCAGGATGGCTTGCTACCAATACCACAAATGCACAAAGTGGTTACGATGAAGCAGTTAAAGCCATGGCAGGTGGCGCTTCACTTGAAAGCCTTGGTAGACATGCAAAAACGGGTTACGATGCTATTGTTAACGCACCGGTTATTGCTGGTATAAAATTCATTATCAATATACCTGCTTTTGTAATTGTAATGCTAGTGACAGCACTTGCTTATATCGGAATTAAAGAGAGTAAGAAAACAACCAACTACATGGTAATTTTTAAAATTGCCGTAATCATTTTTGTAATTGTGATGGGCTTCTTTTATGTAGACACAGCTAACTGGGATCCATTTTTACCCAACGGATTTACGGGTGTGCTTGCGGGTGTATCTGCTGTATTTTATGCCTATATTGGTTTTGATGCTATTTCAACCACTGCCGAAGAATGTAAAAATCCGCAACGTGATTTACCGCGTGGTATGATTTATTCCTTAATTATTTGTACGGTCCTTTATATTTTAATTGCGCTCGTATTAACGGGCATGGTTCATTATAGTGAATTAAAAGTTGATGATCCTTTAGCATACGTGTTTCAAAAATTACACCTTAATAAAATTGGGTATTTAATTTCTGTTAGTGCGGTTGTTGCAACAACAAGTGTACTTCTTGTTTTTCAATTAGGTCAGCCGCGTATTTGGATGAGTATGAGTAGGGATGGACTTTTACCTAAAAAGTTTGCTCAAGTGCATCCAAAATTTGGTACGCCTTCTTTTGCAACCATTGTTACTGGATTTTTAGTGGGAATTCCATCACTTTTTGTTTCTAGTTCTACCATGACCGATTTAACAAGTATTGGAACACTCTTTGCATTTGTGTTGGTGTGTTTTGGTGTGCTCGTACTTCCACGTATGGCAAAAGAAGCAGGCAGCACTGCTTTTAGACTTCCGTATCTAAACGGACAGTTTATCATCCCTGCTATTGTTGCTGTGTTCGTTTATTTTTCAATGAACCGCATATCAGATGCCTTTGCTAATTATGCTACTGAAGGGTTTCAAGAAATATTATTTTTACTCTTTATTTTTATAGCCATTGTAACAGGGGTATTAAGTTTTGTGCGGAAATACTCGGTGATACCAGTGGTAGGCGCACTTTGCTGCCTCTATTTAATGATTGAAATACCCGCTATTAGCTGGTTATGGTTTTTTGTATGGATGGGCATTGGTTTAACCATTTACTTCTTTTATAGTAGACGTAGAAGTAAACTCGCAGCATAATAATGAAATATCAGATTGGTGACGAAATTTTAGTGTTGCATAGCAACGAAGAAGGAAAAGTGGTTGATTTTATCAATGATAAAATGGTGATGATTGAAGTGCGCGGCGTAAAGTTTCCGGCTTATATGGATCAAATTGATTTTCCTTATTTTAAGCGCTTCACCCAAAAAAAAATTGTAGAGGACCAAAAGCCGCTTAAACAGTTTATTGATAATATCCCAACCGAAAAACCAAAGCCTACGGCCGTAAAAGAAGAAACGGGTGTTTGGTTAACCTTCATTCCAAAGTTTGGACTCGACGATTTTAACGATGAAATTGTTGTTTCGTTTAAGGTGCATCTGGTGAATAACATGGCTACTGCATATGGGTTTCATTACAAGCAGTTTTTGTCTTCTAGTTTAAATTTTGAATTAGATACTACCATTCAACCCTTTCATGATTTTTATTTACATGACCTAGCGTTTGAAGCCATCAACGATACCCCTAATTTTAGTGTAGACTTTTCTTTACTTCAAAAAGTAAAATATAAGGCAGCGCATTATGAAACAATACTTAAGCTAAAGCCTAAACAGGTTTTTAATGCCATCGAAAAATTAAAAGAAAACAACGAGCCAACACTCACGTATTTGTTGTTTGATTCATATCCAGACGAAGCGGTGGTAGAATCTTTTGATATCTCTAAATTATCGGCGGCCGGTTTTAAAGTGTACGACGCTAAAAAGATTAAAGAAAATTTACCACCAGCAAGATCGGTGGTAGACCTTCACATCGAAAAGCTCATAAATAGTTATTTGCATTTATCCAATACCGAAATTATGGGTATTCAGTTAAGTGAATTTGACAGATGGTTTGATCTAGCCGTAGCGCACCGCCTGCCTTCATTTATTGTGATCCATGGCGTTGGCGAAGGGGTTTTAAGAGACGAACTACATAGCATTTTAAAGACAAAAAGAGAGGTCAAACACTTTATCAATCAATACGATACGCGCTTTGGCTATGGTGCCACAGAGATATTCTTTAAATAAAGGTTATCTTTGCAGCTCCATAAGCCCGAACCATCGAGGTGCTTAGGCACTTAGGAAAGTCCGGACAGCATAGGGCAACCCACCGGTTAAGCGCCGGCCATTTATATGGTAGCATATAAATGAGAGATAGTGCCACAGAAAATAACTTCCGTTTTGCAAAAAGCGGACACAGGTGAAAATGTGAGGTAAGAGCTCACAGCTTTTGTTGGTAACAGCAAAGGAGGGTAAACCTTGGGTGTTGTAATGCCATG
Organism: Bacteroidota bacterium; assembly: GCA_041173245.1. Classification (GTDB taxonomy): domain Bacteria; phylum Bacteroidota; class Bacteroidia; order Chitinophagales; family Chitinophagaceae; genus Sediminibacterium. The sequence continues at coordinate 17,896 of JBEDIY010000054.1, forward strand.
TATAGGAATCTTTGAAAGCGGCTCGTTTGATTCCAATTTATTGGAAGGGTTCCAGGGTAGGCAGCAAGATTGTGTTAGTAATAATACAACTAGATAAATGATGGTTTAGAAACAGAATCCGGCTTACGAGGCTTATGGTTTTTTTTATTTTGAAATAATTGTTTTGATATGACACAAGAGCAGATTAAGTATATGAGAGACCGAGTGACGGTTTTGAGGAGGTTTCTTTGACGTTGAGAACCGCATATATAAAGTAGA
>JBEDIY010000055.1:0-5928 GCA_041173245.1 Bacteroidota bacterium
TCAAAGCCAAGCTGGGCAACGCTTCCCATGCCAGGTCTTGAAATGGTACTGGTAGATGAAAATGGCAAAGAAGTCATTGCAGTAGGTGACGAAACCATTTCAGGAAATCTATGTATTAAATCGCCATGGCCATCTATTTTACGGACTACTTACGGCGATCATGAGCGTTGCAGAACCAACTATTTTGCTACTTATGAAAACATGTATTTTACCGGAGATGGTGCATTAAAAGACAAAGACGGATTTTTTAGAATTACCGGACGCGTTGATGATGTATTAAATGTAAGTGGGCATAGAATAGGAACCGCCGAAGTAGAAAATGCCATTAACATGCATGCAGGTGTTGTAGAAAGTGCTATAGTTGGTTATCCGCACGATATAAAAGGACAAGGCATTTATGCGTATGTTATTTATAGTGGTTCGCATGCACAGGACACACACGGTTCTGGTGAACTGGTAAGAAAAGATATTTTACAAACCGTTACGCGCATCATTGGTGCAATTGCAAAGCCAGATAAAATTCAATTTGTGTCGGGGCTTCCAAAAACGAGAAGTGGAAAAATTATGCGCCGGATACTGCGCAAAATTGCAGAGGGTGAAACAGAAAATTTAGGTGACACAAGTACACTGCTAGATCCTGCTATTGTAGACGAAATTAAAAACGGAAAATTATAGCATCATTTTTAATGAGGCGCCGGACCAGTCTGGAAACAAATTGCCATTTGTTTTTAGCTGCAAATGATTTTCTGCTACTGCACTAAACACGGATCTAAAATCTGTGGTAACAGGTAGGTCTCTACCGTCTTCTAATTTGTCTTTTGCAAGACTGCCCATGTTGTTATATACTTTTCCGCCAGCTACATCATTACCTAAAACAAATAGGCAGCTAGCTCTACCATGGTCTGTACCACCTGTTCCATTTTGTGCAACGGTACGGCCAAATTCGGTCATAGTCATCAGCGTCACTTCGTTTTGACGTTCACCGAGGTCTTGCCAAAAGGCAGCAATACTATCTGAAAAATCTTTTAAGTTGCGCGCAAAAATTCCGTTTGTTGTACCCTGGTTAAAATGCGTATCCCAACCACCGCTCTCCGCAAAACCCACTTCGAGTCCAACATCCATTTTAATAAGTGTCGCAATTTGTTTTAATGAACTTCCAAGCGCCGAGTTTGGATACACCGCGCCATTAGCAGGCTGGTAATTTTTAATATTATTGGATTTTAAAATTTTGAGTGCTTCAAAACTTTCTTTCCCTGTTTTATTTAATAGTTCATTGGCTGTTTGATCATAGAGTTGCTCAAATGAAGAAGCCGCTTTGCCCGCTGCCATTGGGTTTCCTTTTAATTGAATCGAAAAATCCTGCAAATTATTAATAGCAATGGCATCGGCGTCGCCATATAAACTGCGGGGTAAAGAACTGGTAACACTTACCGCAGAAAATGGCGTTGGTGCGTGACTCAGTAATCCAACTGCTCTATTCAGCCAACCACTAGCCGTGCCTTTTGCAAACGGTGTTCCAGACTCCATATAATCCTGTGCATCAAAATGGCTTCTAGTGGTATTTGGGCTTCCTACACCATGCACCACGGCTAAATTTTTTGAATTAAAATAGGGAAACAAACTTTTTAGAGAAGGATGCATTGCAAAGTGATCATCTAAATTAAATGATCCACCCGCATCTTGTGTGGGGCTCATAAATAAACCTGGCCTAGCAAGTTGTAAAGCAGGATCTGCAAAAGGCGATACAGCCATAAGGCCATCCATCGCTCCACGCTGAAAAATACAAACCAAGGTTTTATTTTTTTTATACATCGGAAGCATTTGAGTGCCCGCAGCCGCCTCTGTAATAAAACGGGGAAGCCCACTAATGCCCGTTGCAAATAATGCAAGCGCACCCGATTTCATAAAAGCCCTTCTATTTGCCATAATGATTTTATTTATTTGCGCTGAAACGCAGGTGAGCCAATAATAACGCCCACTACCTGTGCCATACTTTTTAGTGGGGTGTTATTTGTTTGCGTCATTGATTCCTTTTGCATGTCTTGCATGCCGCCAGTATCTTTTGATGCGGATGCTATTTTTTGATCTATATTTTGTGCGCGCACAATAGACATAATGCGCTCCGAATTTTCTTTTTGATCTGAAACCGGCAGCAGTAACTTGGTGTAGGTTTGAAGTGCATCTTCCACACTTTCTGGTTCGTGATTTTGATTCAGCGCCAGTAAGTTGGTTTTAAAGCCTGGTATTTTTTGTGCAGCAATGGCCATACCAAAATTCATTCTATTTAATAAAGAACCCGTGTTAATCCAAAAAGAGGCCCTGTCCGGAAAACCGGTTGGTGCCTGGTAAAAATAAAATTTTTGACCCATTTTTTCGGACCAAGTAAATACCTGATACGGCGCTACTACTTCGGTACCCGTTGCACGTATGGCACTTACGGCAAGTTCAAATGGAGATTTTATTTTTTCTTTTTCCTTGGCCTTGGCCCAAAAACCAGGGTGCATAACCATGGTTAATAATACTTCTTTGATATCGCCATTTGTCGCTAAAAATGTTTTAGCCATTTCATCTACAACCGCTACTGGCGGCGCATCTGCAATAAATTTAACAGCGAGCTTACGCGCAATAAATTGCGCGGTTGATGGGTGTGCAGCAAGCATAGCAAGGGCTTCTGTACCCTCTTTATATCCACCGTTCGCTGGAAACTTTTTTCCTAAAATTATTTTTTCAGTTTCATCATGCTTCTCGCCACTATATAAAAAATAATCTTCTACTACAAGTCCTCTTCGAAGTAGTTGTGCAGGAGGTATATTCGAAAATCTTTTTGCAAGTGGGCCTTCTTCATAAACTGGTCTTACACCCCACCCTGTTAAAGCACTCGCTAATGCGGTAACATCAGATTGGGTATATCCGCCATTAACGCCAAGCGTGTGTAATTCCATTACTTCACGTGCATAGTTTTCATTTAAGCCCTGCGATTTTCTTCTTTTAATTTGCGCAGTCATTTGGCTTTCCATCGCATCCATTTTTTGCATAGAATCTTCAGAGATCCTTGCAGCTGCCACCATTTTTTTTGCGGCATTTAAATCTAGTAAGCGCTGTGCCCCTTTTAATTGGCGCTTTGCATATTCATTTTCGTTACTAATACTTAATGCATTGTCTAAATAGAGCAACATCGCCGGATGTTTGGCCGTTGCAAAAAGTAGTGATGAAAAATTGTTTAACACATGAGGTCTAATCGCATCGCGCTCATAGGGCAACACCAATTGTTGAATCTGATTTTTTGTAAGTGATACATTAAAATGATTGAACCAAAAATCAGTTAATATTTCTTGTAATTGCGCATCACTATAAATGGCTCTAATTACTTTTTGATTGATGAGTTCACGCTGCAATTCTTGAAGTGGGCGATACCCATACTCGGTTTGCATTTTTTTGATGGCGTCTCTATAAGCTGGCTTATCGGTTCTATCCACCGAGTCTTTATCAATAAATCCATTTTTTATGGCAAGGCGAATCAGTTGAGCCGGTTGCAAGTAGGTATTTACAATGGAATCGGTGGGCATGTTTAGTGCCTGGAAACCCGCAAGACGAATACGAACAACTTCGTTATCGGAAACAGGTTGCAATTGTGCCAAAAACCAATTCTCGAGCCCTTGCTTTACCAATTCCTCTACTTGACCTGGTTTTGGACCAAAGGTAAAGCGGTTGAGTAGGTGAAGTGCCGCTTCCTGCTCCGTTAATCCCGCTTTTTTATAGGGCATTTTAGGTGTAGGCCGGGCAAATGCCATTAAAAACAAAAAGCCAAACACATATGCATACTGTATCATACGCTTAGGTGTTTGGCTTGTAGGGTTGTTATTCATGCTTTATTAGAGTTTCAAAAACAGTAAAAGTTTAATGAACCACATTCTTTTTTTTAGCCCGTTTATGCGTCTGCTTTTTTGGTGGCTACTTTGTATAAAATAGCACCCATGATTGCAAAAAACAAAGTACCTATTAAAAAGTATCCATTTTGAGAAACACTATGTACAATGCCTTCTTCTAAACTAATAGATGCCAAAAACTTTTCACCGGCACTTGTGCCTGTTGCAAAAGCAATAAGCACCCCAGCTACTGCACCACCTGCCACAAGTCCGGTGGCAAACAAGGATCCTTTACTAAGGTCTTCCTCTTCGGCGTTAGCTGCTGGTTTATTTTCTTTTTTATCTTTTGCTTCAACAATACCCCTGATGGCACCGCCAATAAAAATAGGAAGTGTAGTAGCAAGTGGCAAGTACACGCCAATAGCAAAGCTTAAAGATTTAATACCGCATAGCTCCATGGTAATAGCTAAAAACACACCTACCACTACATATTGCCAATCTAAATTTTGGGATAAAATTCCTTTGATAAGCGTTGCCATGAGTGTAGCCTGTGGTGCTGGATATTTATCAGAACCAATAGCGTGCTGAATACCCTGCTCCATCATTTCGGTGGTAGGACGATCTAAAAACTTAACCGTTAATCCAATAACAATAGACGAAACAATAGCACCTACAAAAAGTGCGATTTGTTGATTGCGTGGTGTAGCCCCAACAATATACCCGCTTTTTAAATCTTGCGATGTAGCACCTGCATTTGCTGCAGCAATACAAATCATACCACCAACTACTAATACAAGCGGTTCAAAGGATTGACCGGTCCAACCCACACTTAAAAAAATTAAGCTAGTGCCCATTACCGTTGCAATGGTCATGCCACTAATGGGGTTATTAGAAGAACCAATAAGACCAACTATTCTAGATGATACGGTAACAAATAATGCACCAAATAAAATCACCAGTACACCAATTAATAATTTTTGCAAAATGCTATCACCTGGTACTTGAGGTAACACGGCAATAAGTGCAACAAGTGCTAAACTTCCAAAACCTACTACTTTTAAACTCAAATCTTTTTCGGTGCGTAACACAGCTGCTGCACTTGGATCTTTACTCGCTTGTAAAGAGGCAAAACTTCCTTTAATAGATTTTACAATGGTAGGGATGGTTTTTAATAAAGTAATGATACCACCCGCCGTAACAGCGCCAGCGCCTACTTGTCTGATATAGGCATAATAAATAGCCGCCGAATAATCATTGAACTGATGCGTTACAGGATCCCATCCACCTTTGCCACCTGGCTTTGCAAGGTCCATTAAATAACCCAGCTTTACCAGTTGTGCCGCTATCACATCTGCTGGTACAAGGGTAGATAAAAGTGGAATGAATACCATCCAACTAAGTACACTACCTGCAACAAGTACGCCTGCAATTTTTGGACCAATAATATAACCAACACCCATGTACTCCGGTGTGATTTCGCCACTTACTTTGGCAGAAGGAAAAAATTTATTGATTTGCTTGGTGGCATAAAAAGGTGTTTCAGCAATAACATGAAATACCTTTTGCAATATGGCATACGCAAACGCTACACCAAGTCCCCAAAAAGCAGTTTTAGCAAAGTCGCCGCCTTTTTCACCTGCTTTTAATACATCGCCGCAAGCGGTTCCTTCGGGGTAAGGGAGGTTTTCATGTTCATTTACAATCAGCGCTTTACGAAGTGGAATCATGAGTAATGTACCAAGGAGTCCACCAATAATAGCAAGTATTAAAATGGTGAGGTAATTAAAATATTCGGCGCTATCGGGTGATGATAAAAACAAAAATCCGGGAAGTGTAAACGCCACACCAGCAGCAATACTTTCACCAGCCGAACCGGTTGTTTGAATAATATTATTTTCTAGAATGGTTGTTTTTAAAAACTTACGTCCAAGCGTAATAGCTATTACCGCAATCGGAATAGAAGCCGATACGGTAAGCCCTGCTTTCAATGCCAAATAAACGGTTGCGGCACCAAAAATGACTCCAAACAAACTACCTACTAGTATAGATTTTACGGTTAGTT
>JBEDIY010000056.1:0-28132 GCA_041173245.1 Bacteroidota bacterium
CTTCCTTTATAATGTCTGTGATACAAACAATGGCGATGCCGGTGTAGGCTGCAGTTGCGTAAAAGTCGATCCTTGTTTTTTGCGTGTGTGGTTTTATTTCAAGTAACACCACATTTTTAGGATGGTGTTTTCCTACAATAATGGACTGTAGCTTTTGTAAGTAAGAAGTTTTGTTGAGGCCACTATAATACGCCGAGAAGGGTGCAGGTATATCGTAAATGGTGCGAGTGGCATCGTCTAGTAGTGATTGATATCCATAAAGGCTTGGAAAGCCTTGCATTTCTATGAGCTCAGGTACAATTTCATTTTTTTCATTCATGCAAATACCAAAATCAAACGCTAAAAAATGCGGATGTGCCGTTTGGTTGGGTACGTTTTTATTGGGTGGTATTGCAGCATCTGTTAGTGCCGTAAAGTTTGGATGGGTAATGGTATCAATGATGTAATCGCAAGTATCAAGCATTTGCTTATTGCAATGTGCATCAATAAAAACCGGTGTTTCTGCTACTCTAAAATCGACGGCACCTACAAAATCTTTATTTAATTCGGATAATAACTGCGCGTATTTCTGTTCCGAAAAATTATGGTTGAAACTATTTCTTTGATCAGGCACCATGGTGTTTCAATTTAATGAGCAGTCGAATCAAGAATAGCCAGGTTTAAAAAATTAGGCAAAATAGAATGATAGGTGAGCATAATTTTTTCTGAATCGAGTACCTGGTCTACCATGGATTGCCATTTTTGTTCGCCATGATTCTCGGTCACAATAATTTTTTTATCTGCTTGAAGTAAATACAAATGCATACCTGGGGCGTCTACTTCTGCATGAAACTGTGTACCCACAAAATAAGGGCTAAAACGCAAAGCCATAATAGCTCTTTCGTATGGCACATGTGGGCGGTCTTTTTCGATGGCTAAAATAGAAGCACCCATCGCTTCAATGACATCATCGTTTGGTTCGATTACTTGAAAATCCCTGCTGTCAACGCCATAAAATGGGTTGTTTAAACCAGTAAAGAGTGGGTCTGAAATACCTTCTGTGGTTGGGTGAACCGGAAATACGCCAAATGCCGTTGATTTTCTTTTACAAACCGTACCTACATGATAATATTTGCAAGCAAGCTGAAAACTATGGCATATAAAAAATACATGTTTGGGTTTTTCATTTTCGCTATTCCAAATTTCCATGCTCTCTAGCCAATCAAAATAAGCAGTCTCCCATTTGGTATCATTGGAATCAAGTGGAGAACCGGGTCCCCCACTTGAAATATAAATATCAAAACTAGTGTCTGGTGTTTCTAATAACTGTCTTACATCAAATACCTGATACGTGAGCGCTAGATTTTTTTGTCTAGCCCAAGCGTGCACAAGTTCATGAATACAGCGCATGCCTTCATTGGCATCGCCATCATATAAATCGAGTACCGCAACCTTAATGTTTTGATCCATGTTTTTGTTTACGCGTTATAAATAGCTCAGGTTTGTTTTAGGCGTAAGCGTTAGAAGCGTATGGTACATGAGTTTGATGGTTTCTTCGATATCATCGTGGTGTATCATTTCCACGGTGGTGTGCATGTATCTTAATGGCATAGAAATAAGTACCGATGGGCAACCATCATTGGCATATGCAAAACTATCGGTATCAGTTCCGGTACTTCTGCTTAGGGTTCTAAACTGTACTGGGATTTTATTTTTTTGTGCAACTTCTTCTACCACAGCTAATAATTTATTGTGAATCGCAGGCGCATAAGCTAGTGAAGGGCCTTTGCCACACTGGATATCACCTTCCACAATTTTACTAATCATTGGGGTGCTGGTATCATGTGTAACATCTGTGATGATGGCAATATCTGGTTTAATACGGCGGGCAATCATTTCGGCGCCACGTAGTCCAATTTCTTCTTGAACTGCATTTACAACATATAATGAGTAAGGCAATTTCTTTTTATTTTCTTTTAATAAACGCGCTACTTCTGCAATCATAAATCCACCAATGCGGTTGTCAAAAGCGCGTCCAATATAATAGCCATTTGCTAGTTCATCAAAGCCTTCTTCATACGTAACTACAGATCCTATATGAATACCTAAATCTTCTACTTCTTTTTTTGTTCTAGCGCCGCAATCTAAACATAGGTTGTCTACTTTAGGTTGTGGTTCTTTGGTGTCAGGATTTCCTAAACGCGTATGAATAGCAGGCCATCCAAACACCGCTTTAACGGGACCTTTTTTTCCATGAATCCAAACTCTTTTGGCAGGTGCAATTTGGTGATCCACGCCTCCATTTCTTTTTAGGTAAATAAGACCCTGATCTGTGATATAATTTACAAACCAACTAATTTCATCGGCATGGGCTTCGATCACTACTTTAAAAGGAGCACCTGGATTAATCACACCAACTGCAGTGCCATATGGATCTGTAAAAATTTCGTCGGTATATTTTTTGATGTATTCGAGCCACACTTTTTGTCCACCCGTTTCAAAACCAACCGGAGATGGAGTATTGATATAATTTTTTAAAAACGCCATGGATGCTGCTGTAACGACTGCATCTTTTTTCTGCTTCTTCGTTTTTGTGCTTGGTTTTTTTGTTGCCATAATATTTAATTTCACTTTATTGTATAGAAAATAGTAGGGTAGCGATGAGGCCGCAGGCGGCTTTCACTACAATGAGCCCGTCAATGATTGCAAGATAATAGAGAATGCTTTTACGTTGGTACATTTGGTAGCTTACACTTATCAACAAAATAAGCGGGATTGTGTTTAACAAAATTTGGTACCCTGTAAACCCGTGCAAATAGCTGTATCGTAGGGTGGCCATTAATATAAGGGCGCCAAGAGGTACAACAAACCAATTGATGGTTTTAGTGAGTCCCATGCGCACCACCAAGGTTTTCATTTGTTTATTGGCATCCGATTCAAAATCTTTGATGTCAAACAGCACCGCTATAATTGTTATATACAGGGCGTTGGAGATAAACAAAATAGGCATATGCGCCATGCCCTGATAGGTCTGATTGGTTAGTTTTAAAAAGAGGTAAGGTGCATAGACGCCAACGCCTGCCCAAATACAACCAATAACAAACGGCTTTAGTAAGCTATACGATCGTAGGTTGACAAAGGGATATTTTTTGGTATCAAAATAATATAAAAAAGATCCAAGGCCAATAAGGCAGCAATATAAAATATCGTAGGGTTCAAGTAACTCTATACCTGGTTGTAATGTAAATAGTTGATAGCTACCACCTCCAATTATAAAAGTAAGCAGCAACCACTGTGTTTTTTTGATACGCCCCGCATGCTCCCGCACCCATATAGTTCTTTGGTTAGGGGCGTCATCAATACTTTCTAACAGGTAGGAGTGATTGTAATAATAAACGGTTGCAACAGCAGCAATTGCTACAAATAAAACAGGGATTTGGCGGTGGCCTAACTGCGTAAAGCTAGCCATACAAAGGGCTGCCATGCATACGGCATAAAAATAATTGCTAAAGAAAAAAGAAGTAAAGCGATGTTCAAGAAAAATACGCCACCGAATCAATGTATCCCGGTTCACGTTTAATTCAGGATAATGATGTCAGAAGATACCACGGTGTCACTTTTATTTTTTGCTTTATCAGAAGCCCAAAATCTAAAATAACAAGTATCGTTTTTGCCGCATTTAGGAATAACGGTATAAATGCTGCCCGGAATAAATCCAGTATTATATCCTACTTCAAAAACGCCTTTCAAATTGGGTGTTGCTGTAAATGCCGGAATTTTTACACGATCACTAAAATTATTACAGCCTTTTGTTTTGGTTACTTTTTGCACCCAAATGCTATCTGAAATATCGCCTTCGGCGTCTGTAAACTCCATTGAAAAAATGATGGCGGAGGCGCCCGAAAAAACCTTCCCATTCACTGACTTAAAAGTGAGCTGGGGTTTTGTGGTATAGGTATCTTTATTGCAAGCAAATATGGTTACAATAATTGCCGTTAATATCAATAATTTTGCCTTCATTCGTGTAGGTTTCTGCTCAAATTTAGTAAAACAAACCAATCATTTGCTGTGTTGCCCATAGATGTTAACAATATTTTCTCTAGCGAGCCTGGTTTGTTTAACCAAACAGCGCTGGACCTCTTTGCATATCAGTATGCAGGGAATACGGTGTATCGGCGTTGGTGTGATCTTATTGTTCCGGCGGATCATCCAAAAAATGCACAAGGAGTGCCTTTAATTGAGCATTATACTTCCATTCCAGCCTTGCCCATTGGGTTTTTTAAAACCGAAACGGTGCAAACCGGAAATTATGAGCCTGCCCTTTTTTTTGAAAGCAGTGGCACTACCGGAACGGATCAAAGCAAACATTATCTCAAAGACGAAGCCGTATATCAGCGCAGTTTTATAACCGCTTTTGAACAGGTGTATGGGCCGGTTTCAAACTGGTGTATTATTGGACTGCTACCTGCTTATTTAGAGCGGCCACATTCGTCGCTGGTATATATGGTGGAGCATTTGATTAAAATATCTAATCATGCGCGCAGTGGCTTTTATTTATACAATCATGAAGCATTATCACAAACATTAAATGTCAATGAAGCTGCAAAACAAAAAACGTTATTGATTGGCGTTACGTTTGCATTATTAGATTTTGCCGCGCAATTTCCAGTGCCTTTACAACACACTACTATTTTAGAAACAGGTGGTATGAAAGGTAGACGTAAAGAACTAACGCGAGCGGAAGTGCACGAAACATTAATGAATGCTTTTCAGGTGCCTACTATTCATGGTGAATACGGCATGACCGAATTATTATCACAAGCCTACGCCACCGGAAATGGTATGTACAAATGCCCGCCATGGATGCGCGTTCTTGTAACCGAAGAAGAAGATCCACTAACCGTGAAAACCAGTGGGAGAGGAACTTTGCAAGTTATTGACCTCGCTAATATCCATAGCTGCTCGTTTATTGCCACAGAAGATGTGGGCGCTGTTTACGCAGATGGTAGCTTTGAAGTTTTTGGCCGAATGGATCATTCGGCCCTACGCGGTTGCAGCTTAATGGTGATCTAAAAATTTGCGCGCACGCAAATACAATTTTATACACTTACATTAAAATCACGAAGTGCATCGTTTAAACTTGTTTTTAAATCGGTGCTTGCTTTACGCTGACCAATAATTAAAGCACAGTTTACTTGGTATTCACCAGCGTTGAATTTTTTAGTAGTTGTACCCGGAATTACTACTGATCTTGCCGGAACACGTCCTGTATATTCTACCGGAGTTGATCCACTCACGTCAATAATTTTTGTTGATTGTGTTAATACTACATTGGCACCTAATACGGCTTCTTTTTCTACAATAACACCTTCTACCACAATACTTCTGCTACCTAAAAAACAACCGTCTTCGATAATAACAGGGCTTGCTTGTAATGGCTCTAATACACCGCCAATACCCACGCCACCACTAAGGTGTACGCCTTTTCCAATTTGTGCGCAACTACCTACTGTTGCCCAGGTATCTACCATGGTACCCGCATCTACATACGCACCAATGTTTACATAACTAGGCATAAGCACCACAGAGCTAGCAATGTAAGCACCATAACGTGCTACAGCTGGAGGAACGGCTCTAACGCCTAATTCTTTATAGTTACTTTTTAATAACATTTTATCGTAAAACTCAAAAGGAGGGAGCTCCCATGTTTGCATTTGTTGAATACCAAAATACATTAGAATAGCCTGTTTAACCCACTCGTTTACCACCCACTTACCGTCTTCTGGAGATGCTACACGCAAACGACCTTTGTCTACATCTTCAATCACGGCTCTTACGGCATCACTGTAGGTTGCTTCTTTTAATAAATCTCTATTAGACCAGGCTTCAAGTATTAAATTTTGTAAAGACATGCTTATTTTTTTTGCAAACATAAGCAAGACATCTTTAACTACCATTATCTGTCTAAATTCTCGTTAACAATTTGTAATTTGCCCCTGTGACCCCTCTATTTAATGCAGATATTGAAGCCTGTTTAAGCGTTTTAGAAAACGGTGGCCTTATTTTGTACCCCACCGATACCATTTGGGGTATTGGCTGCGATGCAACCAATGAAGAAGCTGTAGAAAAAATATTTGCCTTAAAAAAACGTATCGAAACTAAGGCGCTTATTGTGCTTATTGCAGATGAGCGTTCGCTACTCCAATATGTGGCGAGTCCGCACATTGAAGTGTTTGATTATATCCAAGGTGTTTCTAAACCAACTACTATTGTTTATGAAAATGCCATTGGACTTGCGGGTAATTTACTAGCCGAAGATGGCTCTGTGGGTATACGCATTTGTGCCGATGAATTTTGTAAGCATTTAATCAAGCGGTTTAAAAAACCTATTGTAAGTACTTCTGCCAATGTATCTGGTTTTCCGCCACCCAAAGTATTTACAGATATTGATATCGCTGTTAAGGGGGGCGTCGATTATGTGGTCCATTACCGTCAAGATGATGTTACGCCAGTAGAGCCCTCTGCTGTTGTGAAATGCAATAAAGACGGGAGTTTCACAATTCTGAGGCCTTAATTGGTTCCTTTTGTTTCCTTTTGGTTATTTTTGCTCCATGCATCGCATACTTGTTATTCAAACTGCTTTTATAGGAGATGTGGTGCTCGCTACAGCACTCCTAGAAAATTTGCATGCAGCTTATCCGGCAGCAACAATTGATATTTTAGTGAGAGCCGGTTCTCAAGAACTTTTTACAGATCATCCCTACATGAATCAGGTACATGTTTGGGATAAAAAGAAAAATAAATACCAGCATCTTTTTCAAATCATACAAACCATTAGGCGCATCAAATATGACGTTGTTATTAATGTACAGCGTTATTTGGCTACCGGCATTATCACTGTTTTGTCGAGTGCTACAAAAACAATTGGTTTTAATAAAAATCCACTCAGTTTTTTATTTTCGGAAGTGGTGAAGCACGCGTTTGGGACAGCCGCGCAAGCGGCTGGGCGCGCGGCTGAGCAGGACTCAAGTGGAGTGTCTCCACACGAAACCTCGCGCAACCATGCACTGCTTGCTTCACTAACAACAGCATCTGTTGCAAAGCCAGCACTCTATCCATCTGCTGCCAATTTTGCAGCGGTGCAAAAATTTCAAGGCGCTCCTTATATATGTATGTCGCCTGGCTCGGTGTGGGAGACCAAAAAAATGCCTGCAAAAAACTGGATCGAACTGATTAACGCACTGCCAACTAATTATACCATTTTTTTAATGGGCGCTCCTAACGAAACTGCATTATGCGAAGAGATACTAAGTGGTTCATCGAGAGGGGGAGTGGTTAATATTGCTGGACAACTAAACCTGTTAGAAGCAGCGGCACTTATTAAAGGCGCCCGTTTAAATTATGTAAACGATTCGGCACCGATGCATTTGGCGTCTGCAACAAATGCACCTGTTGCTGCCATTTATTGTTCTACGATTCCGGCATTTGGATATGGCCCATTATCATCTGTGCAATTTGTTGTTGAAACCCTGGAACACTTGCCTTGTAAGCCCTGTGGCCTGCATGGAAAAAAGGTTTGTCCACTTGGTCATTTTAATTGTGGCAATACCATTACAACGACGCAATTACTAGCGCCTCTTTCGCTTATATAAATGAGCAAAGCGCTACATTTGCAAAGCATGGAAATTAATTGTTCACCCACAGAAACCCAACTCTTTAAAAAAATAGGTACCGCAGCAGATCAGCTGGGTGTGCCTGCTTATTTAATTGGTGGATTTGTGCGTGATAAAATTATTGGACGTCCTACCACCGATGTGGATGTAGTTTGTATTGGTGATGGTATTGCACTAGCACATGAAGTAGCTGGGTTATTTTCTCCAAAGCCTACGGTTGCATTTTTTAAAAACTTTGGAACGGCGCAAATAAAAATTGATGATTTTATTATTGAATTTGTTGGGGCACGCAAAGAAAGTTATGCTTCAGATAGTAGAAAACCAAGTGTGAGCCCAGGCTCGATAGAAGATGATCAAAAAAGAAGAGACTTTACCATCAATGCACTAGCCATTGGTTTACATGCATCGCATTTTGGACAACTCATAGATCCATTTGGTGGCTTACAAGCCATTCAGGATAAAATTATTAAAACACCCTTAGCGCCGCATCAAACATTTAGTGATGATCCGCTGCGTATGTTAAGGGGTATTCGTTTTGCGTGTCAGCTAGGCTATACTATTGTACCTGAAACCCTTGATGCCATTGCAGATAGTGCACATCGTATCAGTATTATTTCGCAGGAGCGCATTACCGAAGAGCTTAATAAAATAATGCTCTGCGATAAACCATCTGTAGGGTTTGATTTACTTTTTAAAGTAGGCCTACTACATAAAATATTTCCGCAGCTCGTAGATTTATACGGCGCCGAAAATATTGATGGTATGGGCCATAAAGATAATTTTTACCACACACTTCAAGTGCTTGATAATATGGCGGATAGCACGCCAGACTTGTGGCTTCGCTGGGCAGCATTATTACATGATATTGCAAAGCCAGCTACTAAAAAATTTGAAGAAGGTTTTGGATTTACGTTTCATGGTCACGAAGTAGTGGGTGCGCGGATGGTGCCTAAAATATTTACCAAACTAAAACTTCCTTTAAACGAGAAAATGAAACTCGTTCAAAAATTAGTGTTGTTGCATTTAAGGCCCATCAGTTTAACCAAAGAAAATATTACAGACAGTGCCATTAGGCGATTAATTTTTGACGCTGGCGAAGACATTGAAAGTTTAATGCTTTTGTGTAACGCCGATATCACCAGTAAAAACAAGCAAAAAGTAAAGCGCTATTTGCAAAATTTTGAAATGGTTCGCGCCAGGATTCAGGAGGTAGAAGATGGTGATAGACTGCGTAATTGGCAGCCGCCTGTAACCGGAGAAATGATCATGGAAACCTTTGGGCTAGAACCTTCCAAAGAAGTGGGACTTCTTAAAGACGCGATTAGAGAAGCTATTTTGGATGGTATTATTCCCAACGAACAGGAGGCAGCTATTAAGTTTATGCTTGAAAAAGCAGCCACTTTAGGGCTTCGCCCCGTATAAATAATTGTATTTTAGCAAAATAAACAAAAGAGCATGGCTGTTTTAAAATTTAGGGTGTATTTAGAAGAAGATGATTCGGTGTACCGAGATATATGCATCAAGCATACACAAACTTTTGCGGAACTCCATTACGCTATTTTAAAAGCGTATGAGTTTGATAACAAACATCAAGCTACTTTTTATAGAAGTAATGATAAGTGGTTGCAAGGCCGAGAAATAAGTTTTGAAGTATATGATAAAAAATATCAGGCGCCACCTTTACTCATGGCCGACACTGCTATTGGAACAGAAATTATAAACACCAATCAAAAGTTTGTCTACGAATATGATTTTGCAAAGGGTTGGTTGTTTTTAATTGAGCTGATTCATGTAAGTAAAGAAACAGATGCCTCATTAACGTATCCAACTACAACGCGTATAGAAGGCATTGGTCCACAACAGTACGGAACCAAAAGTTTACTGGGTAATAAATTTGCCGACATCGAAGAAAAATATGATTTATCAGAAGCTGCGGATGGATTTGGTGAAGAAGGAGATGAAGAAGACGGCGGTAGCGATGATGCTGATGCAGATGACGACGTTGTAGACACGCAAGATGAGTATGGACAAGACGAATATTAATAAGGTTGTAGCGATACTTGCTGCAAGTGATTTTGATTCAAACATACCCACGGTTATTGTTATAGTAGGTCCTACGGCTGTAGGTAAAACAGCTTTTGCTATAGCTATTGCGCAGCATTTTAATACCCAAATTATCTCTGCCGATTCTAGGCAGTGTTACAACGAACTTAATATTGGTGTTGCAAAGCCTGCTGCCGCAGAGCTTGCTGCAGTAAAGCATCATTTTATTTCGTCACATGCAATTACTCAAGATGTTAATGCGGGTGTTTTTGAAAAATACGCACTTGATGCTGCTGCTAGTATTTTCAAAACAAATACAACTGCAGTGATGGTAGGTGGCACAGGGCTTTACATTAAATCTTTTTGTGAAGGTATTGACGTGATGCCCGCTATAGATCCAACCATTAGAAATAGAATGATTACAGACTATGAAATAAATGGTCTCGAATGGTTGCAAAAAGAAGTAGCCACTAAAGATCCAATCTATTGGGAAAGCACTCACGAAAAAAACAATCCGCAGCGTCTTATGCGCGCACTTGAAATAGTGCTTGCAACCGGAAAATCAATCACTGGTTTTCAAACAGAACAAAAAGTTACTAGGCCTTTTAATATTTTAAAAGTTGGGCTATCTATGCCCCGTGAAATACTCAATAGTCGTATCAATGAAAGGGTAGACGCGATGATGCAAGATGGACTACTCGAAGAAGTGAAAGGGCTTTTACCCATGGCACACGTAAATGCATTACAAACAGTAGGCTATCAGGAAATATTTGAACACCTCCGCGGAGAAATATCTTTACAAGATGCTGTAACGATGATTAAGCAACATACCAGACAGTATGCCAAACGTCAAATGACTTGGTTTACAAAAGACAATCAAATAAACTGGTTAGAGCTTGATACCAAAAGTTAACATCACCGTTCCTCTTGATCCTGCTTGTGAAGCAAACGTATTTGGTTTATCGTTTAAGCGGTATGCAAATTGAACATCTTTGTTCATGATGTGCGCATAGCTTAAATCAATAAATATTCCATGGTCTCTATAGCCAATGCCGCCTGTAGCAAGCATTCTGCTAGCATCTAAAGCATCGTCGGCGTAGGGGCTACCATAATAAGCGCCACCCAATCTAAACATAACGGTGTGGAATTTTATTTCACCACCTAGCTTTAGATTAAAATTGCCTTTGTAGTTTTCTTTAATGGCTTCGTTTACCTGCGTGTAATAATTTTTTAAACCCATATCGGTAGGGTCAGCTGTAGAAAATCTTGAGCCTTTGTAATTTACATACTCAATATCGGCACTTAAAAAAGCGCGCTGTTTGCGGGTGTCTTTCACTTCTCTAAATACATAACTCGCACTGGCCGTTGCTCTCCAAGGCGTAATTAAGGTATAATTGCTTTCGCCTGCTTTACCACTATTGAGTGCATCGCTGTTAGCAGATCTTGTTCTCGCATACGATTCGGTATTGGCAATTAAGGAAGCCCTTACTTCATCTTTAAATCCAATCACCTGTGGTGTGTGCACCGCAAGGCCAACACGCCAAAATTCGGTGGGTTTATAAATGGTTCCTAGTTTTAAACCCATACCAATACCTCTAGAGCTAAAGCTTTCTTGAAAAGTGAAACTCTCAAATTGATTATTAGGGTTATTGGTCGCGTCTTTTTCGGTGTAAGTAAGTTCACGATTGTAATTAATGATCGGAATGGTTAAGCTTCCGCCTACATACATTTTGTCTTCCATATTACCTGCAAGACCCAGTGCTAATTCGTGGTAGCCACCATTTGTGTTGGCGTCATAACTTTGGTTTACACCTGTAGAAATAGGCACCATACTTTGGTAACCATCAAATCTACCTTGTGCATTATTAGACGTGTCAACTAAAAAAGTTCTGAACGCTAATGAGGATCCAAAAATATAATTACTCAGTGCTGCATTGGTGTCCGCTAAATCTCGCGTGAGTTCTTCGAGGTATTGCTCCGAAAAAGAACTCATATTATTAAAGCCCTTAAACGTTACCCTGTTATTGTAATTGGCTACTTGATTAATAGAAACCGCAACGGCATTACTGGTCCACTTGCTTTTTTTATTGTTGCTAAATCCAAAAACAAAACCACTTGTACCGTAGAGCATATTATTTTTTGCACTGGTGGTATCGGAGCCTCTGTAGTTTAATTTGTTGTTGTTGAAGTTCATACCAGGCGACATTACAAACTCAGATGTTTTAAACAATCCAAGCCCAGCAGGATTTACGTGGTTGGCTGTAATTTCACCACCAAGTGAGCCCATCACACCACCGGTTGCTATATTTCTAGCAGAACCATTTTGTGTAAACCAAGCTGTGCGCAGCGCATAGTCTGGTTGTTGTGCAAATAAGGTTGTAACAAATAATGTTGCAACAGCAAGTATCGTTAGTTTCATAAATGTTAGATTGAATCCTTTAGAACTAGTTATCTCTTCCGCCTCTGCCAGTTGATGTGCTAGTGCCGGTGCTTTTTACACCACCGCTATTGCCGCCTGCACTGCTTGATGGCATTGGAGCAGGGCTACTACTAGAATTGGAAAAACTTCTGGAAGCTCTGTCCCAACTGTTGTTGTTTACAGCGCCTGCAACCGTTGTTGCTGTAGAGAATACTCTTTTTACAAGGTTCCCAAAACTATTGCCGGTATTTCCTGTTTCATACACGCCTGTTTTTGGATTGCGGTAGCCTAAATTAACGTTGCCGTATGTTTTATTTTTAAATGCAGTAACATTAGATCCTGCACCTCCGCCAATATTTACCCTTGGATTTTTAAAAGCAATGACACTACTAATAGGATTTCTAAAACCATTACCCCAGCCGTAGCCAAGTCCTAAATTAGACCCAAAACCGAGGCCAGGATTAAATCCATTATTGCAACCGCAATTATAATTGTATCTGAAGTTGTTGAAATTATTATTGAATCTATTTCCCACAAAATCAAAGCGGCTATCATACCAATAACTGTAATCATCGATGCAGTTAAAGCGGTAGCGGTTGCTTAGTTTAAGACGTAAAAAACGGTCTTCTTGCAGCTCGCTATAACGCTCATACTGATCCTTGGCTTCTTCTTCACGTTCTAATTCTTTTTTATTAACGCCATTAGCGGGCGAATAGTAAACGTCGTCGGGGGTTTGCCCGGCTTCGTAAACGGTGCCGCAACTTGTTGCAAAAACGAGTAAAACTGCTACTGATAGGAGGTTAGTTTTCATGGCAGATGGGTATTTAGGTATACTATTATGCGAAGTTACATACATTTGCGGTGCAGGCAACTACAATTACAGGGTCGGTATCTGATATCTAAACTAACAATTGTAAGCCTATTATTTTGTTAAGAATATTGTAATTCAATTATGAGCAAGGAAATAACCCCAAGAGCGCAAGATTATTCGCAGTGGTACAACGATTTAGTGATTAAAGGAAGCCTCGCAGATCATAGTGCGGTTAGAGGCTGTATGGTGATTAAACCCTATGGTTTTGCACTATGGGAAAACATGCGTGATGTATTAGACAAAATGTTTAAAGACACGGGTCACCAAAATGCATACTTCCCTTTATTTATTCCTAAAAGTTTATTTGAGGCCGAAGAAAAAAATGCAGAAGGTTTCGCAAAAGAGTGCGCTATTGTTACACATTACCGTTTAAAATCAGATCCTAATAATAAAGGAAAATTAATTGTAGATCCAGAAGCAAAACTGGAAGAAGAATTAGTGGTGCGTCCTACATCGGAAGCAATTATTTGGAATACTTACAAAGGATGGATTCAGTCTTATCGTGATTTACCAATACTCGTAAACCAGTGGGCCAATGTGGTGCGTTGGGAAATGAGAACCCGACTTTTTTTACGCACTGCCGAGTTTTTATGGCAGGAAGGACATACGGCACATGCTACTAAAGCAGAAGCTATAGAAGAAACCACTAAAATGCTAGATGTGTATGCCGATTTTGTAGAAAATTGGATGGCACTTCCAGTAATTAAAGGTGTAAAAACGGCTAATGAACGTTTTGCAGGTGCCGAAGATACCTATTGTATAGAGGCTATGATGCAGGATGGTAAAGCGTTACAGGCAGGTACCTCACACTTTTTAGGACAAAATTTTGCGAAAGCATTTGATGTTAAATTTTCTGATAAGAACAATAACCTAGAATATGTGTGGGCTACTAGTTGGGGCGTGAGTACACGTTTAATTGGTGCACTTGTGATGGCACATAGTGATGATCAAGGGCTTGTATTACCACCAAAAATTGCTCCACTACAAGTTGTGATTGTTCCAATTTTTAAAGGCGACGAACAAAAAGCAGCGATCGATGCAAAAGTAACTGTGATGATGGCCGAATTAAAAGCGCTTGGTGTTTCTGTAAAATATGATGATAGTGATAATGCAAGACCAGGATGGAAATTTGCAGAATATGAAATGAAAGGGGTGCCTGTAAGAATTGCAATTGGTGCAAGAGATTTAGAACAAAATATTGTAGAAGTAGCTAGACGTGATACCAAAGAAAAAGCAAATGCTTCGATTGATGGTATTGGACTTCACGTAAAAAATTTACTTGACGAAATTCAGGCAAATATATATAATAGAGCCAAGGCCTTTAGAGATGATCATATTACAGAGGCTAATACTTGGGACGAGTTTGTTCAGTTACTAGATAACAAAACCGGATTTATATCGGCACATTGGGACGGCTCACCTGAAACAGAAGAAAAAATTAAAGAACAAACCAAGGCTACTATTAGATGTATTCCTTTAGATAATAAGCAGGAAGCGGGCACTTGTATTTTATCGGGTAACCCTTCTACACAGCGCGTTTTATTTGCGAGGGCTTATTAATCTATGAAGAAGCAAAAAGAGTACCATCCATCCATGCAGCCCTACCTTGATGGGCAGGTGATATTAATTGATAAGCCACTCAAATGGACTTCATTTGATATCATTAAAAAAGTGCGTTACCAAACACGCATTGCAAAAGTGGGTCATGCCGGAACCCTCGACCCACTGGCTACAGGGCTTCTTATTGTTTGCACGGGAAAATTTACCAAGCAAATCAATGATTATATGGGCATGGAAAAAGAGTATACCGGTACCATTACACTCGGTGCTACAACGCCCACTTTTGACTTGGAAAGTGAGCCCACCAAAATCACTTCTTTAGAAAATATTACGCCGCAAAAAGTACTGGATGCAACCGCTCAGTTTACCGGAGCAATTATGCAAATGCCACCCATGCACTCAGCTATTAAAAAAGATGGACAGCGATTGTATTTAGCAGCGCGTAATGGAGAAGAAGTAGAAATAGATCCAAGACCTGTTACGATTTACGCATTTGAAATCACAAATATTGAATTGCCCATAGTACATTTTAGGGTTGCTTGTTCTACAGGAACTTACATCAGAAGTTTAGCCAACGATTTTGGTGCAGCACTTGGTGTTGGCGGGTATTTAAGTAGCCTAAGGCGTACAAAAATTGGATCATTTTTAGTAGAAGACGCCATGCAAATAACTGCATTTGAACAGCATATTGCAATGCTAAAAGGGGAGGCCGATACCAAACTGTAGAGCCAGGTTATTTACTTTTAAACCGGAGGCACGCGTTTCTGTGATCGCAAAATTATTAAAGCTCATCCATCCATTATTTTGTTGACGTGCAGGGTCTTTTACGCGGTAGGCCAAATCAAAGCGCAATAAAAAATACGAGAAGTCAAACCTAAGTCCAGTACCTAAGCCAATCGCTAGGTCTCTTCCAAAATTTTTAAATGTAAAATGTGCATCTGGTTCGGTGGCATTTTTTTTAACGTTCCAAACATTTCCAATATCAGCAAATACAGCACCGCCAATTTTTACAGATGAAAAATTTGCAAGGGTAAAGCGGTATTCAATATTTGTTTCGAGTTGCATGTCGCCAAAACGGTCTCTATAACTTGAGTTAACCGTATCACTAAACACGGAGCTTCCAAGTCCTAACTGTCTGAGTCCCCAAGCGCGCATGCTATAAGGGCCACCTGCAATAAATTGTTTGAAAAACGGTAAGCTTTTGCCTAATACAGGATCGGATCCATAATTATAACCAAAGCCAGCAAAAGCACGGTACGCAAATTCAGATTTTCTGTAACGGTTTAATTGTCTGTACTCGGTTTCTGTTTTGATATACCGGTATACATTGTTTTTAATACTTGGGAAAATTTCAAAAATACCGCCCGCCTCTTCGGCGCTAATTCGGAGGTAGTGGCTTCTATTTTTGTGCTTGACACTATTCACCGTTCTAATAAATGAAAAGCTTTGGCTAAAAATATTGCCCTCATTAAATGATGCTTGTAAAAACGGATTGTTTTTAATAAGGCTATCTAGTCCACCAAGTCTAGTAATACCATAGAGTTCAAGATTGAGTGGTTTGTACAACCAAATATTATCACCGTTCTTTTTTTGTTGGTGCCACTCGTAACCAATACTTGTTACCAGTGATTTTATTTGGTAATAATCTCTTCTATCGACATAAGAACCATTGATGGAAACAAGTGTTCTTTGGTTGTCTAGTGCTTTTATTTTTTTCCAATTTTTAAATGGCTGCATAATATGCGGAATGGCATAGGTATGTCCAGCATTGATTAAAAAAGTTTGTACAATATTGTTGTCTGTGGCGCCAATTAAATTTAATTCTACTCCAGTTCTAAAACTTGTAACAGATTGTATGGCCTGTTTCCAAACGTTACGGTTGGTGTAGTTTAGATTGGTAGAAATACCAAGTGTATTACCGGTTACAATATCTGCAGAGTTTCGGCTACCTTCTAGATCGATGGAGGCACTTTGTTTAGAAGCAGGTGCTAAAAATAAATGAATATCAAGGCTGTCTTTTGCTGTTTTTAAAATTCTTGCATCCACTTGTTGCCAGGCACCTATTTGTCCTACGGTATTAAGTGTTTTGTAGTACAGGTTTTCGTTATAGAGTGTTCCAGGATATAAATAATTGTGTTGTAAAATTGGTTTGCTACTAAACTTTCCAGTTTTATTGTGAAAATGAATTTGCTGATTATAATTGTTGGTTAAAAATTGATTGCCAATTAATGTGTCAGGCGATTCATAAATACTCACTTCTGGATAATAGTGAACGGCTCTTATTGTAAATGGTGTTGTTTGATTGCTATCAAGTACCTTTTTATTTTTTATTAGAATATCCCAGTTGATATTTGATTGTTGCTTTGCCTCAATGCTATCAATTCTATTAATTTGTAAAAAAGGATTGGTAATAATTTCTAATAATTTGGTATCTACGGTATCAACCTCTGCTACTAAATTTTCTTTGTTAAATCCATAGTACCCATTACTACGGTATAAGCTTGTTAAGCGGTCCAAATCTTGACTGATAGACTCTTTAGTATAAACGCTCCCTTGTTTTAGGCTGCTTTGATTGTTGTGCTTACTCGTTAGTTGTTGTAAACTGCTGTCTTCAATGGCGTAACCTACTTTGTTAACGAGTGTTTTGCTGCCGGTATTTATTTTTAATATAATATTCGTTTGTAGTTGGTCACCCAGGGTGTCTACTCTAATTGAATCGGCAAAAGATGCTCTGTAAAAACCCCTGGTTTGCAAGTAGGCGTTCATAAAGCTAATAGACCGCTGCAAATTAATAGGGTCAAAAACCGCGGGCTGCTTTATTTTATAGAAAAAGCCAAATTTTTGGATGCTTCTGATCCGAATACTATCGTCCCAGTAATTATCAAGTTCGGTAGTTAATTGTTTTTTCTCATCTTTGGACCCTGTACCGGCAATTTCAATTTTATTGTTGTAAACAAAGGCCTTGTTAATAGGGTAGTTGACAACCGTAGTTCGGCGTTGTTCGGAACAAGCAGATAACATACAAATCACGACAATGGTGATAAGTGTACTGGTTAAATAATTAAAATTGCTTACTAAACGCATAACGATGGTAACAAAGTCTGAGCTCAAATATATCCAATCTTTGTCCGACAAAAAAGTTAGACTTGAAACCGGTTGTTTTATTGCCGAAGGCGTAAAGCTAGTAGGTGAAATGATTGCTGCAGGCTATCCTTTAAAAGCCGTGTATGCGCTTGATAGTTGGGAGTCGCCAGATGCTAGTATTGAAGTAACCCGCATTGAAGTATTTGAACTTGAAAAAATGAGTATGCTTCAAACACCCAATCAAGTATTGGCTGTTGCCATGATGCCTCAACAAGTAAAGGCACTGGATTTGGGGGGTCAATTAACACTTGTACTAGATGGCATTCAGGATCCTGGAAATATGGGCACCATTATTAGAACCGCTGATTGGTTTGGGATTACACAAATAGTGGCTAGTGAAGATACCGTAGATGTGTACAATCCAAAAGTAATTGGTGCCACCATGGGAAGTTTTATGCGCGTATCAGTAACTTATAAAAATTTGCAAGAATGGATGCCTACTGTAAAATTACCTGTTTATGGTGCTTTATTAGAAGGTGAAAATATATTTACAACAAATGCGGTTAAGGAGGGCTTACTTGTTATTGGGAGTGAAGGAAAAGGTATTCGTGAAAATATTTTGGACCTTATTACATATCCGGTTACCATTCCTAAAATTGGAGGTGCAGAGTCTTTAAATGCCGGTATCGCCGCAGGTATTATTGTAGCACAATTAACGCGGTAAATTTTATTATATATTGTGGGGCTTATTTAAATTCAATCGCTTTAACCGGACTAATTTTTGGAATAAGCAGCGTAGGTAAAAACAGGGATACAAAACATACCAAGCTGGTACCAATACAAACGGCAGCTACCTGCCAAGCAATAATTTTTACGGGCGCCACTGAGATATAATAAGACGCTTCATCGAGTGTGATAAATCCGGTAGCTTGTTGTAAGAGACAAATGCCAAGCCCTACAATAAGGCCAAAGCCAACGCCAGCAATGGTTATAAAGGAAGCGTATACAATAAATATTTTTTGAATGGTCCAATTGGTAGCCCCCATCGATTTTAATAGTCCAATCATATTGGTGCGTTCTAGCATTAAAATGAGAAGGCAAGTAATTAAATTAATAAGTGCTACAATACCCATTACAATAAATACAACATTACGGTTTACGTCTTGAATGTCTAGCCAATCAAAAATATTCGGGTACACTTCTTTGATGCTTTTACTCATCCATTCTGAAGGTAAGGCATTGGATAAATTATTACTTACTGCATCAATGTTTTGATATTGATCAATAAAAACTTCGTAACCCCCAATTTGATTGGGTTCCCAATTATTAATGCGCCTAATTAAATTAATGTCTGCTATCATAAAAAGTTTATCATACTCGTCAATGCCGGTATGATAAAATCCAACAACCACTAATTTGCGGTAGGTTTTTTGTGCATCTGTATTGGTAGAAACGAAATGCACTTTTATCGTATCATTAATTTTTATTTGTAGCGCCTTTGCAACAGCGTCTGAAACAATGGTTTCTTTACTGTACAAACTATCGGTATACTGTATCCACCTGCCAGCTACTAAAAACTGCTTGAGTGCAGTATGGTTTTCATTTTTTTCGATGCCTTTAATAAGCACGCCTTCAATATCAGTTTGCGATTCTAATACCGCAGATTTTGTTGCAAAACTGTTGTATGAAATTATTCTGGGTGTGGCTGATATATTTTTTTCGACTTCTTTATTTCTGATAAGTGGAAGCTCCTCAGATACCAACGACTTGCCTACCTCATATTTTTGTACCCGGATATGCCCCCAAAAGCCAAAAATTTTATCGGCTACTTTTTCCTGAAAACCATTTACAAAGGCCAGCGTAATAATCATGGCTGTAATGCTTACGGCAGTAGCCACCACAGAAAGCCGGATGATAAACCGGGAAAAGCTTTGCTGCTTGTTAAAGGCGATACGTTTGGCAATATGGTAGGATAGGCCCAAAAAGGTTGTTTTGGTAAAATTACGAATAGTATTTTTGTAAGCATGAATCTATCCCATAAATATTGGACCGGCTGTATGTTATTAATACTTGTTTGTACAACTGCTCTTATGGCGCAGCGTGTTCCGGACCAAATTTATATGTCAAATATTAAAACCCCAGTTCTTTTTCAGCAAAACAATCAACTTTCAATACCCATTATCAGGCTTCAATCATCTGATGCATTAGAACTGCATTTTGATGATTTGTCGGGTGTACCTAAAAATTATTTTTACAGTTTTCAACTTTGTAATGCAGACTGGACACCCGCCATGTTAAACCCATTTGATTATATAAGTGGCTTTCCTCAAAATAGAATTAGTATGTACCGCGTGTCGAGCGTTGCATTAACGCGTTATGTACATTATCAGGTGCTACTGCCCGAAAAAAATTCGGTTCCAACAAAAAGTGGTAATTATATTTTAAAAGTTTTTTTAGATAACGATACTTCTAAACTTGCGTTTACAAAAAGGTTGTATGTACTAGAAGAAAAAGTAACGGTAGGTGCTGGTATCACACAACCTTACGGTTCTGATATTTTGCGCACACACCAAAAAATTCAGGTCAATGTGGGAACTAAAGATTTAAATATTTTAAGTCCAGGGCAGCAAACAAAACTTCTTATTTTACAAAATAATAAATACATAGGGGCTGATTTTATAACACAGCCTACATTTATTAGAGGAAAGAATTTTGAATATTCTACAGAAGATGTGCAACAAGTATTTGAAGCCGGAAAAGAATACCGCTGGGTAGATATTCGAAGTTTTAGATTTGAGTCGGACAGGGTTGTTAGAACCGATAAGTCAACAACGCCATTAACCATTGTTGTGAAACCAGATTTTACACGAAACGATCAGCGCAATATTTTTTACATGGATACCAATGGTTGGATGTCTACCGCCACCACCGAACTTATTAATCCTTGGTGGCAAGGTGATTATGCAAACGTAAATTTCACGTATGTAACTCCCGGATTAAAACCGCTTCCAGGCAAAGAACTCTACATGGTAGGTGCGCTAACCGGAAATATGCTAGGGGATACGTCAAAAATGGAATTTGACCCTGTAGTAGGCGCCTACACCAAAACGCTGCTCTTAAAACAGGGTTTCTACAATTACACGTACCTTACTAAAGATAAAGGTGCTCCTTTATCCACTTCTTCTTTTGCCCTAACAGACGGTAATTTTTGGGAAACCGAAAACGATTATACCATTTTCTACTATTATAGGACACTTGGTGGCCGTCATGACGAGTTAATTGGCTTTGCCAAGGTGAATTCACGAAATCAGCTCAGAACCAGATAATTTGGTGTATTTAATGGCTTAAAAATTAGGGAGAATTGAGGGCAAACCTTACTTTTGTATCGGCAGGTCTTACACGACCAGCTCCTGCAGAACCTCCCCAGGGTAGGAATACAGCAAGGATAAGCGGTTGAGCGGTGCGATGTGAGTAGCCTGCCATTTTTTTTATTCCCCGTCTATTTCGGGGAATTTACTTTTAACAGAAAAACCATGAAGTTTTTTATTGACACGGGCAACCTCGCTCAAATTAAAGAAGCCTACGATTTAGGCATTTTGGATGGTGTTACAACCAACCCTACGTTAATGGCTAAAGAAGGTGTTAAAGGCGAAGCAGCCATTGCCAACCACTACAAAACAATTTGCGAAATGGCAGATGGTGATGTGAGTGCCGAAGTACTTTCTACCGATTTTGCTACGATGGTAGAAGAAGGTAAAAAGCTAGCTGCGATCCACCCAAATATTGTGGTTAAAGTACCACTTATTAAAGATGGTATTAAAGCAATCAAGTGGTTTACTGATAATGGAATTAGAACCAATTGTACACTTGTGTTTAGTGCAGGTCAAGCTATTTTAGCGGCTAAAGCAGGTGCTACTTATGTGTCTCCATTTATTGGAAGAATTGACGATAGCTCTTGGGATGGTATGGAACTGATTGGTCAAATCAGACACATTTATGATATCCAAGGTTTTAAAACAGAAATATTAGCAGCGTCTATCAGAAATGCGCTACATATTGTTAAAGCTGCAGAAGCAGGTGCCGACGTTTGTACCTGTCCGCTAGATTCTATTTTAGGTTTGTTAAAACATCCTTTAACAGATATTGGACTTGCTAAATTTATTGAAGACGCTAAAAAAATGTAGTGGCTAAAAATTTTTAGACCCGCCAAATGGCCGCACTTGTGCGGCCATTTGTATTTAGTGCTTGTGCGCTTTTTTCTTGATCATACCACCCTTGGTATCTTTAACAGAAGTCATCACCACAAATGCAGTGGGGCTTATTTTTTCGATCTCTGTATTTAGTTTATTGATTTCTAATCTAGTGATAACCGTGTAGATAATATCAATGTCATCGCGTTCTCCTCTTTTACCAGTTCCATTGGCGCCCTTATATACGGTAACGCCTCTTCCCATGGTTTGAACAATCATGTCTTTAATTTCTTTGTTGTGCGATGAAACAATGGTGACGCCTATGTATTCGTCGATACCTTCGATAATAAAATCGAGTGTTTTTGAAGCTGCAAAGTAGGTGATCATAGAGTACAGTGCTGTTTCGATAGACAATAAAAAGGCAGCAGATCCAAATATAATAACATTGATGATGATGATGATGTCACCAATGGTTACACCCATTTTTTTACTAATATAAATAGCAAGTACCTCAGTACCATCAATTACACCCCCACCTCTAATGGTTAGGCCAATCCCCGCTCCTAAAAAAATGCCACCAAAAATAGAAACGAGTAATTTATCGTTGGTGATAATTGGGAAATGAACAAATGCAACGCAAATACCTAAGCCAATGATGGCTAGTAATGTTTTGAAAGCAAATGATTTTCCTAAAGTAAAGTAGCTTAAAAATATAAATGGGATATTAATTAAAATGATGAGTACCGAAAAGGGAAGTTGCGTGAGCTCCGTTAATAAAAGGGAAACACCGGTTACGCCACCATCTATAAACTTATTAGGTAGTAAAAAACCATTGAGGCCAAAGCCCGCAGCAATAATGCCTAAAAAAATATAGAGGCTACTTTTGATTTCTGCTTTAATAGAAACCCTTTTTCTCTTATAATTTCTTGCCTTTTGAAATCTGGTATTGTGGGTGGTAGCTTCCATATGATTATTGGTGTTTAAGAGCCTCGCGCTTAGATAAATTAGAAAGTTGGGGGTGGTCTTTTACAAATTTTATAACCCATTTTTTATTGGTATAGGCATAGGCGCGCAGCGCCCAGCCAATGGCTTTATTAACAAAAAACTCGTTGGTGTCAATACAGTTAACAATGTATTTTTCTAGTAGTTGCGTGTTGGTTTTTTCTTTGTAAGGTAGTTGAAATAAAATACTCATACGCTGTAGCCAAATATTACTAGCGTTATTCCATTTGTGCGTAGTGTTTTCTAACAATTCAGGAAATTTGATAAAATACTTTCCAATTACATTTGAATTGATAGAATCTACACTGTCCCACCAGCTTTTATGGGTAAGCATCCATTCAATAAGTGTTATTGTTTTGTTGGTCCATAATTTGTGGTGAAAAGCAAGTAGTTCTATGGCAAAATAATGGAGCTCCCGCTGTGGTTCGTTAAAGGCTTCTTTGATGATGGTTGCTAGTTCTGTGTGCTTTGTTACTGGATAGGTTTTGTAAAATACCTTGCAAATACTTCGTCGCTCCGGTGTTTGAAGCCCATAAAATTCAAACTGATGCAACAGGTATGCTTTGGCGCCTGCTGCTTTTGCAGTATTGGCATCCGTTGCAAATTCTTTTTTTATTTGAATAATATAGGGATGCGCCATAAACGAATTTATAACTGTACCACTTGTTTTATTTCGTGGCTTTGTTTAGCAGCCACCAGCACTTTCATAATGTTAATGCCTTCTTGTGGTGTAACGGGTACTGGTTTATTTTCTAGAATGGCTGCTGCTACTGCCTCATAGTATTTTCCATAATCACCACGCTCACTTTCAATGATGGTACTTGTAATGACACCATCTGTATCGGTGCTTAGTGTTCCATAGTTTTTGGGATCCTCTTTACCCCAGTTTTCACCTCCAGGTTTGTGTCCTGCTAATAATAAATCTTCTTGCACATCGGATCTATTTTTTATAAAACAGCCTTTGGTACCATAAATTTTATAGCCAGGCCCTACTTGCATAAACACCATACCACTGGTAAGTAGTATGCGGTGGGTAGGGTAGTATAATAGGAGTGTGAAATAATCATCGACTAACGACACCGATCTTGTGATGCGAAGGTCTGCAAACACAGCAGTAGGCATACCCGAAAGCTGAATGGCCTGATCTACTAAGTGTGGGCCTAAATCTAGTAATACGCCAGCACCCGGTGTTGGTTGTTCTTTGTGTACTTTAGGACTTAAGGTAGTTCGGTAGCGTTCGTAAGAAATTTGTACGTCTAATAAATGTCCAATTTTATGTTGGGCAATCAGTTTTTGTATCGTTAAAAAATCAGCATCATAACGTCTGTTTTGATATACTGTTAATACTTTTTGTTGTTGCACCGCAAGTGCAGCGAGTTCTTCCGCTTCTTCTACTGTAACGGTAAATGCTTTTTCTACCACTACATGTTTTCCGGCAAGTAGAGCTTGTTTGGTGTATGTAAAGTGCGTGTCGTTAGGGCTATTAACAACTACTAAATCAATACTTGGGTCGGTAAGGATGGCTTCATATGATTCGTAGGATGTAACACCCGGGTAAACGGCTTGTATGTTTTTAGAAGAGCGTTCCCACGCGCCTGCTAGCACAAAATTTGGATTCAAGTTTATAAATGGCGCGTGGAACACGCGCCCACTCATACCAAACGAAACAAGGGCTGTTTTTATCATAGCAGCTATTTATCCAGCAACTTGCTTTCTAATAATATTTAACGCACCACCCGCTTTAAACCACTCAATTTGTTGTTGGTTATAGGTGTGGTTTGCTTGAATAGAGTCAGTTGATCCGTCTTTGTGTGTTACCACTAGAGTTAACGGCGTACCTGGTGCAAAGCTTGTTAAGCCAACAACATCGATACTATCATCTTCCTGAATTTTATCGTAGTCTGCTTTGTCTACAAAAGTTAAGGCCAACATACCTTGTTTTTTAAGGTTTGTTTCGTGGATACGTGCAAATGATTTTGTTAATACCACACGCACACCCAAATGACGTGGCTCCATGGCAGCATGCTCACGAGAACTACCTTCTCCGTAGTTTTCGTCACCCACTACAATGGTACCAACACCTGCAGCTTTGTAAGCTCTTTGGGTATTAGGAACCGTATCAAAAGATCCAGTTAATTGATTTTTTACGCTGTCGGTTTTTTCATTGAAAAAGTTAACCGCACCAATGAGCATGTTGTTAGAAATATTATCTAGGTGACCACGGAATTTTAACCAAGGACCTGCCATAGAAATATGATCTGTGGTACACTTGCCTTTAGCTTTAATTAATAATTTCAATGATTTTAAATCGGTGCCTTCCCATGCAGCAAAAGGATCTAATAGTTGTAAACGTTTAGAAGAAGGATCAACTGCAACAACAACGCCCGAACCATCTGCAGCAGGTGCTTGGTAGCCTGCATCTTCTACGGCAAAACCTTTTATTGGTAATTCGTCACCAGTAGGGGCGTCTAACATTACTTGTTCGCCTTTATCGTTGGTTAAGGTATCCGTTAATGGATTAAAAGTTAAGTCACCTGCAATCGCAAGTGCTGTAACAATTTCTGGAGATGCAACAAATGCAAATGTATTAGGGTTACCATCGGCACGCTTTGCAAAGTTTCTATTGAAAGAATGTACGATGGTATTTTTTTCTTTTTTCTCTGCACCAACGCGCTCCCACATACCAATACAAGGTCCACAAGCGTTTGCAAATACTTTCGCACCAATTTGACTAAACACATCTAAGAAACCATCTCTTTCGATCGTGTATCTTACCTGTTCAGAACCTGGTGTAATCATGTATTCGGCCTTTGTCGTAAGTCCTTTTTGTGCTACTTGTTTAGCAAGGCTAACTGCACGACTAATGTCTTCGTAAGAAGAGTTGGTACAACTACCAATTAAACCAACTTCTACAGTTGTAGGCCATCCGTTTGCAGCAGCTACTTCTTTCATTTTAGAAATTGGTGTCGCTAAATCTGGTGTGAATGGTCCGTTTAAGTGTGGCTCTAAAGTATTCAAATCAATTTCAATCACTTGATCGAAGTATTTTTCTGGATTTGCATATACTTCTGCGTCAGCAGTTAAATGTTCTGCAATCGTATCAGCTAATGCAGCAACATCGGCACGGCCAGTAGAGCTTAAGTAACGGCTCATGCTAGCATCGTAACCAAATGTAGAAGTAGTAGCACCAATTTCGGCACCCATATTACAAATGGTTCCTTTACCTGTACAACTCATGCTTGTTGCACCTTCACCAAAATATTCTACAATCGCACCAGTACCACCTTTCACCGTTAAGATACCAGCCACTTTTAAAATCACATCTTTGGGCGCTGTCCAGCCGTTTAACTTACCCGTTAATTTAATACCTATGAGTTTAGGCCATTTTAATTCCCAAGCAAGTCCTGCCATCACATCACATGCATCTGCACCACCAACACCAATCGCTAACATACCTAAACCACCTGCGTTAACGGTATGTGAATCGGTACCAATCATCATACCACCAGGGAATGCATAATTTTCTAAAACTACTTGGTGAATAATACCTGCACCTGGTTTCCAAAAACCAATGCCATATTTATTAGAAACTGAAGCTAAGAAATCATACACTTCTTTACTCTCTGTTGTTGCTACTTGTAAATCTTGTTTGGCTTCTACTTTTGCAGAAATTAAGTGATCACAATGCACGGTGCTAGGTACTGCAACTTTTGGACGACCTGCTTGCATAAATTGTAACAATGCCATTTGTGCTGTTGCGTCTTGCATCGCAACGCGGTCTGGAGCAAAGTCTACATAAGAACCGCCTCTTTCAAAATTACTTGGAGATTGATCACCATGTAAATGTGAAAAAAGAATTTTTTCTGAAAGGGTTAGGGGTCTGCCAAGTGCTTCTCTAGCTGCATTAATTTTTGCAGGCATTTCTGCGTACACTTTTTTGATCATTTCAATGTCAAAAGCCATAACATTAGGTATTTAAAGTGGTTGAATTGATTTTTAAAAATCTGCTGCAAAGTTAAGCCAAAATGCCGATTTTCAGAGTGGAAATTGGTCAAAAACAAGCGATTTTGATGTAAATTATTATAAATACATAGTCTAAACATGATGGCTAAGTAAAAGAAAGAATATCGTTATAATTATTTCAATTCTTTTTTTAGTCCGACAAGTTTTGTTTCCAACTGGATCAATACATTTTTTTGTTCCTTGATAAAACTATTATCGGCTATACTTCCAATAACGGCATTCATTTCAGCTTCATTTTCGTACACCATTTTCCTAAATGGATTTGCATAATCCTTAGCGCGCGTGTTTTGGATACGTATAGTGATGTCTTTTTTGATTTCTAAATAAGTATTTAACCATTTTATAAATTGAGTGGCTGACAGGTTGCTTAGTGATTTTTTGGTGAGCCTTTCTAAAGATGACAATGCATGCAAGTCTTTTCTGGAATTGTATTTACCTGATTCGGTTTCGTAAAATTTGTGTACTTGATTCCAACTTTCGATCTCACCGGATTTGATTTTATTTAATAGCCCTTCCACTTTTTTTTCTGGGATTAACTGTCCTCCGATGTTGGCCCAAGTTAAATTGGTAGGCGATAGCTTAACTTGTTGCAGCGTGCTAATAATACTTTCCCCTTTTTTATTATCTGTAATACGTAAAGCTGCTTCTATACCATATATGAAAATGATTTTTTCAAACATATGGTAAGCATCATAGGATTTAATCAGTTTTACTTTTCGTTTACTATTCTCAAATCCATGCACTATTACTTCTAATGTATCAATCTCTTTTTTAGTCTTGGAGGTTAATAAACTTTCACCTAATATCAATAATTTTGATTCGTCTGGAAATACCGTTTTCTTTTGCTTTGTTAAATGAGCTGTTGCAACCGCCTTGGCAATAATTTCATATGCCGTAAATAGTTCATTCACGGAATCAGGAGCAAGGTAATCATATTCAAAGATTGGTGTTTTGTACTTACGTTTGTCTCGGTCCACATACTTCCATGCGTTTCTTGCTAATGCATAAAAATTGTACAAGAACCAGTAGCCTGGCATAATAATTAGTTCGTCTTTTGAAGGATCGTTACTTATTAATGAAAATGGGATTGGAATATTTAGTTCGTAATTATAATCTCCTTTGTTTAGTAAGGCGAAACTAGCAAACACTGAATTATGTTTTATACTTACACACAAACCAGGCCAAAATCCTCTACCCATGATCACTTCACCATCCGCTCCACGGCTATTATGGTTTGAGCCAAGGGTAGCACCTGCCGCAATATTGGATTGTCCCATTACCGTTGCAG
>JBEDIY010000057.1:0-4383 GCA_041173245.1 Bacteroidota bacterium
CCAGTTACTTTATCCACTTTACTAGCTAAGCTTGTAGTTACGTCAGCTGCATTTGCTTTCAACCCTAAACTTGTTGATATATCTGATGCGTTTGCTTTCAATGCTAAAGATGTATTCACGTCTGATGAGTTTGCTTTTAAAGCCAAACTATTATTTATACTTGTAGGATCAAAAGCTCTTGCGGCTAAAAGCGACGGGGTAACATACATTTTATTGCTATCCGCTATATTTACTTTGCTATTCAATGCTGCATTAATAGCATCTGCAGTTAATGATGTAATGTTAGATGCAATTATTTCATTCACCATTTTTCTGTATGGCGCCAACATAGCTGCAGTATCAGTGACTCCTACTTTAGTATTCACTGTTGATTCCAATGATTTCACTGCTTGTGCTTTTGCATATATGGCCAACATGCTTGTCGTGTCTTTAATACTTAACTTACCATCCAAGCCATTAGCGGTTCCCGCATACAAAGCATAAGGTACTACTCCAAAAGGTGTGGATCCTAAATCGATCCATTCATTTTTATAATTCCAACTTGTTGTAGGCGCAACTGGCGTGATGGCAACCTTTAAGTTTAAATAATAAGGACCATTTGCCCAATCAATCCCAGTTAAATTATTTGCAGTACCGCCTATCCTTGTACCTTGTCCAATGCTAATAGTAAATACCCCAGTCACATCGGTTGTTGTTTGGTATTCCTCTGTTAATACTTTGGTTCCAGTCGCTGTAGTTTGTATAATACTTGATTGAACATAAATTTTACGATCCTTAGCTGGATTGGAAAAATTATCTCTAGCTATTGCTTGAAAAAAGATACCATTACTTGTCGTTTGTGCAAATAACTTTGGAGTTATCATATTGCATAATACAAATATGACGCTCAGGGTTACACTAAATTTAATTGATTGCATCATAAGTGGTGATTCTAGATAAGATTTTGATAATACTTGTTTACTGTATTTTATATTTTTAATTGGCTTTAATAAACTTTAAAGCATCAACATAATTTTCGGATTCAATTTTTAACACATAAGTTCCAGATCCAAGTGCACTCACATCCAGGTTGATTCCTTGGAATAAATTATAGCCTGATTCTTTTCTGGTGGATAGCAATGCACCTTCAGTTGTCCAAACGGATAAGTTAAAGGTTTCAGTTAATGGTGGGGTACTAATAAATTTTACTTTGGTCGTTATGTTTACCGGATTGGGGTAAAGCTTAATACCTAAGCTGTTTATTTTTAAACTGACTTCGCAGTTAATGGCAAACTGACCACTGCCTCTAACGCCATTTAAAACAGCCACCCCGTTTTGTACATTTAAACAAGTGGCGATGCTATTAAACTGTATAGCCATGCCTGTATTGGAAGCGCCTGGGATACTACCCATGCTGCTCATCATAAAATTAGCAGATGATTGTGCTTGTAGCTTTGTGGGCATGATACCAAGCACCATCAAATTTGCAATAGCTATAGTTCTTAGGAAGTGTTTTAGCATTTTTATCAGATTATCTTTTACTTGTGTAATACAGTTGGGTTGTTTTACCACTAAGGGTATAGGATAATATTAGATTTTCAGCGCCAACGGAAACAATATCATAGATGTATTCAATAGGGTTGCCATTACTGGTTGTTGCTTGCACATGAATTTGTAATTGGCCACTTACTTTTTCAACACTATAAGTACCATTTAATCCGTCGGAATCCTGTGTAGTCAGGTTTTTCAAAAAATTGATATAGTAGGTAGCTTGACCAACATAAGTTTTAGTAAGCGTTCCTGTTTGGCTGTAATCTAAAAACCAAGATTTGTCCTGAATCATTTTTTGTGCAAGGTTCGTTTCGGCTAATGATGTATCCTTGGAGCAAGCACCCATGAATGTGGAAGCTGTAAGCAAACTATATAATAAATATTTTTTCATGTTGTGTTACGTTTTGAGGATGGTTTTAACTTTTAAAATAAATCAATTGCCTTAATCATCATACCCAATTCAAAGCTGTTGATATTGGTTTTGATCGGTGATTTGGTAAAGGAGGTAAGCCCTTGCTTGTAATGCAAAAACAGGGTATAAAAGTTTTTGTTTTCAAACTCAAATCCCACATCACTTCTTAGTAAAAACCTTGTATAGTTTTTATTAACTAAGTTATCAGCACTTTGTTTTGACAAGCGCGTATCCAAACTAGGACCAAGCACAAAGTAAAATTTGAATTTACTCGTATCGCTGATAGCCAACAGTTTTTTGTAATGCATTGCCATGCTCAGATTTAAAAACTGATCATCGGCTTTAAAGTTGGAAAAGCTGCCTAAAAATGGAGTCAAGCTTTTAGCATCCTTGTAGTTATTAGCAGTAGCTATTTTATTTAAACTCACCTGAAAGGAGTAGTTGCGTTTATCTTTATATAAACCATCCACCCTAAAACCAGCAAAATATCCTGGTTTGAAACCAGCCGTGCTTTTATCTGAAATATTGTAGTTAAAGCTTGAATTAAACCCAGCAGCTGTAATTGCCTGATTGGAGAAGTTCATCCCCGCCAATAAATAAATGCTGTTATCGGTAAAATTGATAAAGGTTTTGTTCCAGGATGCCGTGAAGCTCTTTTTGAACTTTTGGACAGCTTCAGCACCAGGTTGTTTTAAATAAAGCTTATCCTTTTGTTTATTAGTAAGTGAATCTACATTACCCATTTTTTGACCATAGGTTTTTGTATAACTTAAGGCTGAAAAAGCCAAAATAAAATAAAAAATACCTCTATTCATATTAAAATTATAATCAATATATTGAGTAGATTATATTACATAAATGGTTGAAACGAATCAACCATTTATGTAATATGTAATTCCCCCCCCCAGGAATAACAAGTATGAAAATAGAGATGTGGAAGACTACTTTGAACTCGAAGTCACTTAAAGTAGTCGCAAGTAGTGAAATGGAGACTAAAAACTAGATTATAACCTAATAATAAATAGTAAAACAAGAAGTGAATCGATTAATTCTGTAGATACTCTAATGGAGCAACATTATGTATTTTCTTGAAGGCTCTATAAAATGAGCTCTTATGCGAGAAACCCGCTTCTTTAGAAAGTGCTTCCAAAGTGTATATGTCTAATTGAGCCATGCCAACCTTACTCAAAATATATTCAACTCTATACTTATTTACAAAGTCATTGAACCTTACAGTATAATAATTATTTATAATATAAGACAAATCGCGAACTGGTATATTTAATTCAACCGCTACTATGCTTATATTTAAGCCTTGCTTAAGAAAAGGTTTCTTTTGGATAAAATAGTCGTCAATCAACTTAATTTCTTTTGAATAATTAGTTTCTATAAATGGTACTTCGTCCCTTATATTATTTAATAGATCAGATTCAATTTCCTTATACTTAATAAAAGGCAGCCCCGTTAATGCATAAGGGTTAATTAACAAATAACTACTTATAATAAAAAAGCTAATTGACAAGCATAAACCAGGAATTATCATTCCAGCTGGGGTATAAAAAAAACTGGGAACATTTAAAGCTAGAATTATTAATATGAAATAACCTACTACAAAAACTGTTGAAGATGAAGTAAATATTTTAATCCATTTAATTACAATATTAAGTTGATTTTGAACTTCAATTTGTTTGTTACTTTTTTTATATTGAAATAATAATCGCCACTGAAGAATTACATAAAAAGTTGTTTGTATTGGAATAAATATAAAAAATAATTTTTCTGGAATAAACCCAAAATTATATTTATCTGCCTTACTCATATCATTAACTATAGACTTTACAATAATGGCTTTTTCAGCAATGGGTAGTATATAATATGGTATATAGGAAACAAATAAAATTAGAAAAGGAATTAGATGAGGTAAATCCTTATAGGTAAACCTTTTCTCATTATATAAAACAGCCCTAACATATAAGTATGACAAAATTGGCGTCAAATAATTTAATGGCCCAGACGCCTTATATAAGTACGGTACTTTATTAATTAATCCGGTAAATACTAATAAGTATACCCCAATACATGCAATTGAAAATATAAAATAAGTTGACAATAAATAATTTGCATAGGATTTATAAGCATTCTCCTTAAATAGTAAAAGAAATACTGATAATAATGCACAAAAAATACTACCTAAATATAAAACTTCAACCATATGTTAATACCGGGGAGGGTGTGAAAATTTAAAGATAATATAAGGTATGGAATACCACCGAAACCCTCATAAATTAAATGGGGTCTCTTTTTTTCAAAAACCTCACGCAAACCTCACGCAGAAACAACAAAGGACCCACGATTTAACGTAAGTCCTTGATTTTCATGTAGCGAGAACGAGATTTGAACTCGTGACCTCAGGGTTATGAAGATTTTTTGAGAAAATGAAG
>JBEDIY010000058.1:0-2654 GCA_041173245.1 Bacteroidota bacterium
GGTAAAAGATATTACAATGGGTTACGAAACTCTGGAAAACAACAGGAGTATGCGTTTTGACGAACTCATACAACCTTTAAACAAAGTGAGTTACGAAGATTTTAAACGCATCAAATTTGATAGACAATTCCCATCTTCGTTTTACTATCCAAGCAAAATAGATACCGTATTTTTATTGAATAGTATCGAATTTCCAGACATTGCAGATATTATTACGCAACTAGGTAACTGGAATAGAAATTCAGATGCAGAAAGCATTGGCGCAGGTACTTTCTTTTTTGTGCAGGCCGCTGCTAATAAAAACAAAGCACTTTACTTACAAAATAAATCTATTAGTAAAACACTCGCCGCTCAACTTTTACGAGAAGCCAAACAAACCATGCTCAAAGATTTTGGCAAAACAAATATTGCACTGGGTGAAGTACAAAAATTGGTGCGTGGTACAAAAGAAATTCCGCTACCCGGCTTACCGGATGTACTTGCCCCTATGTACTCCGTTCCTTACAAAGATGGTAAATGGAAAGGCAATCAAGGAGACGCTTACATAGAACTGGTAAGGTTTACAAAGGATGGCCCACAAATAGAATCACTTAATGTATACGGTGCTTCTGCCAAAAAAGATTCACCACATTACACCGATCAAATGGAAATGTTTACGCGTCAGCAAACAAAAAAGATGACATTAAACAAAGCAGAAGTATACAAAAATGCGAAAAGCATTTACCATCCGCAGTAAAGACCTACTGCAAAAAGGCTGCTAGATGTGATGTGATTTGTTTGGTTTCAATAATAAAACCATCATGCCCATAATTAGAATCGATTTCTACTAACGCTGCACCCGGTAAATGAGCTGCCATAAATCGCTGCTCTTCTAATGGACATAAGATGTCGCTTTTGATGCCTATAATAAGTGTTGGTATTGTGATACTTTTTAAGGTTTGCATTAAATCCATGCCTCTTCCTCTGGATACATTATGGCTATCCATCGATTTTGTGAGTAACCAATAGGTATAGGCATTAAATCTTTGAACGAGCTTGTCACCTTGGTAATTGATATAGGAAGCCGCTTTATAGCCATCTATTTTTTCTGAATCAGAATCAGTTTGTGACTCCTTAAAAATTTGATAATTACGGTAGGTTAACATGCCAATAGCACGCGCCGCTTTTAACCCGGCATTACCAGCATTTGCATCCATGTCTTTCCATGTTGCATCTGCTTCAATCGCTAAACGTTGTGCGGTATGAATGGCAACACCCCATGCACTCTCAGAAGGCGAAGTTGCAATCAAAAATAATTTTTGAATAACGGCGGGTTCAAGTAGCGCCCATTCAAGCACTTGATATCCACCCATACTTCCACCCATTAAAAGTGCAATAGAATTAATACCCAGCGCTTCTCTTAAAATAACATGCGCCTTTACCATATCTCTAATGGTTACAGCAGGAAAACTTGAATAGTAGGGAGCACCCGTATTTGGATTGTCGGTTAATGGCCCAGTAGAACCATAACAAGAGCCAATAATATTTGCACAAACAATAAAATAATCCTGCTCATTAATGAGCGCATCATTTCCTATCAAACCCTTCCACCAATCCCGCGCATCCGCATTGGCCGTTAATGCATGACACACCCATACTACATTGGTACCAGCTGCATTAAGCGTTCCATAGGTATGGTAGGCAATGGTTAAGCTTGGCAACACCTCGCCACATTCTAAAACGAACGGCTGTTTGTATTTCAGGTATTGGATTTGAGACTGCATGTGACACAAAATAACTACACTTTAATCACTAGACATAAAATATTTTAGAAAGCGAGTGGTGGTAGCTAGTTCACGAACCTTACCTTTGTTGTAAAGTACACAATACCACTATGTCAAAGCCGCAAACAGACGCCATAAGAATTAGAACCACGCAAACAAATGAAATGGAACATAGCAGTCCACTTTATTTGACGAGCAGCTTTTGTTTTGATGATGCAGAAAGTATGCGCGCTGCTTTTGCCGATGAAACTGATGATAATATTTACAGTAGATTTAGCAATCCCAATGTGCAGGAATTCACAGATAAAATTTGTGTACTAGAAGGTGCCGAAGCTGGTTATGCAACTGCGTCTGGCATGAGTGCAGTATTTGGTTCTTTTATGGCGCTATTAAAAAAAGGCGATCATTTACTTTCTTGTAATTCTATTTTTGGAAGCACACATACCGTGATTGCAAAGTACCTTCCAAATTATGGCATCGACACATCTTATGTGTTAGCCACCGCCACAGAAGCTGAGTGGGAAGCTGCCGTTACGCCTGCCACTAAAATGATTTATCTTGAAACACCTACCAATCCAGGTCTAGATATTTTAGATATAGAAATGATTAGCAGGGTTGCAAAAAAACACAACATCATTTTAAATGTAGACAACTGTTTTGCAACCCCTGTAAACCAGCGACCCATAGACTTTGGTGCAGATTTAGTAGTACACTCGGCTACCAAATGGATAGATGGACAAGGTCGTGTATTAGGTGGTGTAGTAGTGGGCAAAAAAGAACTGATCAAAGATATTTACTTGTTTTGCAGAAGTACAGGACCTGCACTTTCCCCATTTAATGCTTGGCTTTTAAGCAAGAGCATCGAAACATTAGATGTTCGTATGGAAAGAC
>JBEDIY010000059.1:0-16498 GCA_041173245.1 Bacteroidota bacterium
GCAGGATCTCCTCGCACGGTGGAGGCTATTGAAAAAATGGCTAAAGAGAAAAGTATATTTAAAAAATAAATTTTAAGCTTAACAGTAAAATAAAAATAAATTATTGTTATAAAAAAACCTCACCTATTTAGGGGTGAGGTTTTTTTGTGGAGTCGAGGGGAGTCGAACCCCTGTCCAAACATCGTGACCATTAGCTTTCTACATGCTTATTTCGGTATTCATTGTAGACGAAAGGCCGGGAACGAACAAACCAACCTAACGCTTAGCTGGATAATCTTAAGCAATAGTCACAGCCTTCTATTGCAGCATCTTATTTTGATTTGAGTCGGCGACGGCACATGGAAATAAGCGAACCTGTGCGGCGGCCCAAATGGTTACTTAATCACTGATTAAGCAGCCATGGCATACTGAGTATTGCCATTTGAAGTTTGAGTATTCAGATTGAAGTGCTAATTACACAACGCACTGCATGCTTACACCAACAATAACCTATGCTGTCAAAACCAGTACGACCCCATAGCTATGCGGTTAGCAAAAAGCTAGCTGCAAAGGTAACACTATTTAAACACTTATTTAAATAATCTCCAAAAGTCGAGACCTAGCGCATAAACCATTAAACTTAATAATAGTACCATACCCACCATTTGTGCGTATTCCATAAACTTATCGGAAGGCTTACGCTTTGTAATCATTTCATAGAGCGTAAAGAGTGCATGTCCGCCATCAAGCGCAGGAATAGGTAAAATATTCATGAACGCAAGTATGATAGAAAATATGCCTGTTAATGTCCAAAAACGTTCCCAATCCCAAGTACCCGGGAAAGTATTACCAATACTAATAACACTTCCAAGTGAATCACTTGCGGCTACCTTACCTGTAAAAATTTGTTTGATACCCGTAACATAACGATCCAATGTTTCCCAGGTTTTTGTAAACCCTACAGGAATAGATTCAAAAAAGCCATAGGTTTTAGTGTTGGTTCCAAATAAAACGAGCGGACTTCTTCCGAAAAAGCCAAGCTTTCCTTTTTCATTTACTTTAACGCGCACATCCACTGTATCTGCACCACGAAGCACGGTTAAACTCACAATTGAATCTTCATATCCTTTTTTTAACTGATCAAACTCGTGGTAAAATAAAAACGGTTTATTGTTAAAAGCAATGAGTTGGTCATTTTTAATAAGCGCATCTTTTGTAAAAACGGCGGTACTCGACACAGAGTCTACAATGGCCGGGTAACGCGGCATCACAAGTGATGTTTCATTGGCCACTTTAGCAAGTTTTCCAATAAATCCAGCGGGCACTTGTATGTCCATGGCGCTATCGTTTCTAGTAACTTGTAAAACCTTGGCATCATTTAAAACCATTTCTGCTTCTAGGGTTCCAAATGCTTCAAGCGGTTTGCCATCAATACCTACCACATTATCACCATCTTTAATACCTATTGATTTTGCCAACGAATCGGCAACAATTCCATTTTTTAAATTTTTAACAGGTAAATATTCTTCACCCCATACCCAGGTAATGCCAATAAAAATTACAATTGCTAGTATGACATTTACAAGTACCCCACCTATCATAATAATTAAACGCTGCCAGGCTGGTTTAGATCTAAACTCATGTGGCTCTGGGGGCTTACTCATTTGCTCTTTATCCATACTCTCGTCAATCATGCCGGCAATTTTTACATAGCCGCCAAAAGGCACCCATCCAATACCATATTCGGTTTCACCTTTTTTCTTTTTCCAAATACTAAACCAAGGATCAAAGAATAAATAAAATTTATCTACCCTGCATTTAAATAATTTGGCAGGAATAAAATGCCCCAGCTCATGT
This sequence comes from Bacteroidota bacterium, assembly GCA_041173245.1. Classification (GTDB taxonomy): domain Bacteria; phylum Bacteroidota; class Bacteroidia; order Chitinophagales; family Chitinophagaceae; genus Sediminibacterium. Next base: position 1,837 of record JBEDIY010000059.1, read on the forward strand.
AGGGTTACTAAAATTGAAAAAGATAAAATAAACTGTCCAGCTTTAACGCCAACACTTAACCAATCTACCATTAATAATGTCATAAATATATATTGAGATGCTTTTTATAAATGGATGAGTGAGGCAGCAAAACTTCTTGCTTCACCGTCACTTTCAAAATACTGTTCGAGGGTTGGCTTTTCGATGAATGGCATTTTTTGCATGGTTTGTTCCACTACTTCTGTCATATCTAAAAACCCAATACGGTTTCTTAAAAAAGCATACACTGCAATTTCATTGGCCGCATTTAAAATACATGGCAGGTTGCCTCCTTTGTGAAGTGCCTCTATCGCAAGTGCTAAATTTCTAAAAGTTTTGGTATCAGGCTCGTCAAATGTTAAGGAATTTGGCTTTCTAAAATCGTAGCGCGGAAAATTATTTTCTAGGCGCTGCGGAAAAGCGAGCGCATACTGTATAGGAAGTTTCATATCAGGAAGCCCCATTTGTGCTTTAATACTTCCGTCATCAAATTGTACCATGCTATGAATAATACTTTGCGGATGAATTACCACTTCAATTTGTGCAGGTTGTAAATTAAACAACCACTTGGCTTCAATCATCTCAAGCCCTTTATTCATAAGGGTTGCAGAGTCTACACTAATTTTTGCACCCATACTCCAGTTAGGATGTTGTAGTGCATGGTCACGTTTTACATTCACCAAAAAATTAGGTTTTTTACCTAAAAATGGACCACCGCTAGCCGTTAAAATAATACGCTCAATTTTATTACGACCCTCTCCTACCAAGCATTGGAATATGGCAGAGTGTTCTGAGTCTACGGGAATAATAGGCACTCTTTTTTCCATTGCCATTTGCATCACAATATCACCGGCAACCACAAGGGTTTCTTTATTGGCTAGTGCAATTGGCTTCCCGCATGAAATGGCTTTTAAAGTAGGTTTTAATCCTGCATAACCAACAATGGCAGCAAGCATCATATCGTAACAATCAAGTGCAGCAACTTCAACAAGTGCTTGCTCTCCTGCAAAAACTTTAATGTCTGTTTTTGCGAGTGCTTCTTTTACAGTGATGTATTTTTTTTCATCCCCGATAACAACAACATTAGGGTTGAACGCTAATGCCTGTTCAATTAGTAAAGTGTCATTGCTTTGCGCCGTTAATACTTCGGCACTAAATAATGTTGGGTTGGCTGCAATCACTTCAAGTGCCTGCGTTCCTATTGAACCTGTAGAGCCGAATATGGCGATCCTATTTTGACTACTCATTTTTATATGGGTGTTACCTACCCTAATTTTTTACTGCCACAAGATAAGATAAAATTAAACTACAATAGAGGGGCAAGGTAGTTTGAAAGTGCATCTGCTAGCACCCTGTCATTACTTAGCCTTGGTACTTTATTTTGACCCCCTAGTTTACCAATAGAACGCATATACTGCACAAATGCATCGCTTTGTAGTGTTCGTATTTTTAATGGTTCTAAAATAGCCCCTTTAATAAGATCGTCATAATACACATTATGTTGACGCATGGCGTTGTCTAACTGGGCAGCAAAATCATCCAAATTTGCGGGTGGTTTTTCAAAAGAAATAAACCATTCGTGGTAGCTTTTTCCTGCCGCATCAACCCCTGCCACAAATGGCGCAACCGTAAACTCGGTAATACTGGTATTTGTTTGTGCCGCAACTTGCAAAAGTGCTGCTTCTACTTCTTCTCCAATCACGTGTTCGCCAAATGCAGAAATAAAATGTTTAATCCTTCCAGTCACAACAATTTTATACGGATCTATACTTACAAATTTTACGGTGTCACCAATATTATAACCCCATAGTCCAGCATTGCTATTGATGATGAGTGCATAATTGACACCTAGCTCAACATCTTGTAAACAAAGCCTTGTAGGGCTTTCATCAAAAATTTCGTTTGCTGGAATGAACTCAAAAAAGATACCGCTATTGGTATTTAATAATAAACCTGATTCATTTTGAGTATCCTGAAAAGCAAAGAAACCTTCACTAGCTGGAAAGAGTTCTACGGTATCAATTTTACGACCTATACTTTCAAATAATTTGGCTTTGTATGGCTCAAAGTTTACACCACCTTGTACCATCACATTAAAATTAGGAAACAGTTCGCCTATTTTTTTCCCAGTGGTTGATTCCAATCGATCAAAATACATTTGTACCCAAGGTGGAATACCACTAATAAGGGTCATATCTTGATCCATCGTTTCTGATACAATGGCGTCTAATTTTTGTTCCCAATCTTCCATGCAATTGGTTTCATAACTAGGTAATTGATTGGACCTTAAATAAGCCGGCACGTGGTGGTTGACAATACCACTTAACCGTCCGGTAGCAATTTTACCAATGCGTTCTAATTCGGGGGAGCCACTTAAAAATATCAATTTACCAGATGCAAAACCGGTATTACCCGTTTCGGCCATATAACAAAGTAGTGCGTTGCGGGCCGTATTAATATGGTTATCAATCGAGTCTTTGGTAATGGGGATGTACTTAACCCCGCTTGTAGTGCCGCTTGTTTTGGCAAAATAAATGGGGAGCCCTTTCCATAAAATATTTTGCTTGCCCTCTTTAATCATATTGATATAAGGAACAAACCGCTCGTAATCTCTAATGGGAATGGCTTTTTTAAAACTATCATAGTCTTGTACCGCATCTACCCCATGGTCTTTACCAAATTGGGTATGCTTGAGCACTTTCAATAAAGCCTTAAAGATGGATGCTTGGTCTTGAACGGCCTGCTTTGCCTCTTTTTTAACCTTATTGGCTATATAATGAGCAAAGGGCTTGGCAAGTAATGATTTTAGATTCATTGAATGACCTATAGGTGTTAGACCAGGCAAAAATAGAGAATTGTACGCTTCAGATTTATTTGTAATTGTTAAGATATTAATACGTTGAAAATCAATGATTTATCATTTTTTCGCAAGAAGAAGCAGAATTTTATAAGATTTTCACTCCAAAACCCTACCTTTGCCGTCCTAATTTTGGATAGCTATGTTAGCAGTTGTAAAAATCGCAGGTCAACAATTTAAAGTGCAAGCAGGACAGAGCTTGTACGTACCTCACCTGCAAGGTAAAACCGGAGACAAAGTTGAGTTCTCTGATGTATTAATGGTTGAAAATGACGGTAAAATTGCCCTTGGCACTGCCGTTAAAGAAATCGTTAAAGCAGAAATTCTCAGCGACCTAGTACAAGGTGAAAAAGTGATCGCCTTTAAAATGAAAAGAAGAAAGGGCTTCCGCAAGAAGCACGGTCACAGAACGCATTATACGCGTATTAAAATAGAAAGCATCGCTTAATTTAAAATAGTATTATACCATGGCACACAAAAAAGGTGAAGGTAGTGTAAAGAACGGCCGCGACTCACAGAGTAAGCGTTTGGGCGTTAAGATTTATGGTGGCCAACCAGCCATCGCAGGCAATATCATTATTCGTCAGAGAGGTACTCAGTACCACCCTGGTAAAAATGTAGGCGTTGGTTTAGACTTTACTTTATTCGCGTTGAAAGACGGTATAGTAGAGTATAAAAAAGGCAGAAATGACAGAACAACAGTGTCGGTTGCTACCCCAACTCCAACTGCTTAAAAAAATATTTTTTTGTAGTTTGAAATAATTTTTTACTTTTAATGTATTATTTACTAACCATTAAATCAAAAAAACATGGCAACTGCAAAAAAAGCTGCTAAGAAAGCTGCCCCTAAAAAGGCTGCTGCTCCTAAAAAAGCTGCTAAGAAAGCTGCTCCTAAAAAAGCTGCTAAGAAAGCTGCTCCTAAGAAAGCTGCTAAGAAAGCTGCTCCTAAGAAAGCTGCTAAAAAAGCTGCTCCTAAGAAGGCTGCTAAGAAAGCTGCTCCTAAGAAGGCTGCTAAGAAAGCTGCTCCTAAGAAAGCTGCTAAGAAAGCTGCTCCTAAGAAGGCTGCTAAAAAGAAGTAATCTTAGTTTAGCTTTAGCTAAAAATAGATTTAGAAGTCCCGCAATCTTGCGGGACTTTTTTTTGTACTATATTGAGGCCCAATTTCATACCCATGACCAACGAAGCGATTGCAGATAATTTCTCCCTCCTCTCCAAATTAATGGACATACATGGAGACGACGCATTTAAGGCCAAATCCTATGCCAGTGCGGCTTTCACGATAGATAAATTAGAAACTGAATTATCTACCCTTGATCCGCAAACAATTTTTTCACAGCGTGGCATTGGTGCTACAACCGGCAAAAAAATTATAGAACAATTAGAAACCGGACAACTTGAAATTTTAGATAGCTATTTACAAAAAACGCCAGCAGGCATTTTAGAGATGCTTCGCATAAAAGGTATTGGTCCAAAAAAAATTTCTACGATTTGGAAAGAATTAGAAATTGAAACACTCGGTGAACTGCTCTATGCTTGTGAAGAAAACCGACTAACCCTTTACAAAGGTTTTGGAGAAAAAACGCAAGCCAATATAAAAGCGTCCATCGAATTTTATGTAAACGCACAGGGTAATTTTTTGTACGCACAAATGGAACCCGTTGTTCAACTTTTGCAAGAAAAATGGACCGAACATTTTAACGAATCTAGCTTTTTTGTAACCGGTGCTTTTAGACAACAACAGGAGGTCATTACCATTTTGGAGTGGGTAACGGACCAAGAATTAGCCCCCCTGGAAAGTTTTTTTGAAGAAAATAATTTCGAAATTCAGTCCAGCACCCCAGGTTATTTAGAAGTTACTTCACATGAAAATAGTACCCTCGGATTTCATATTGTAGACACTAAAAATCTAGTAAAAACGGTCTTTGAAACATCTTGTGCCCCTTCTTTTTTAGAAAAAATAAACGAATTGGTGCCAGAAGGGCTTGCACAAAGCTATAATTCTGAAGAAGACATCTTTAAAGCGGCTAATATCCCCTATATCCCACCTTATCTAAGAGAAGATGCATTTATTATTGAAACAACGTCTAATAAGGGCCTTCCTACCATTATTATACCTTCAGATATTAAAGGCATTATTCATAGCCATAGTAAATGGAGTGATGGCTCTAACACAATTTTAGACATGGCCACTGCTGCTAAAGCAAAAGGATTTGAATATTTAGTAATGAGTGACCACTCTAAATCGGCATTTTATGCAAGCGGCCTTCAAGAAGAACGCATCACCGCTCAGCACAAAGAAATAGACCAAATAAATAAACAACTAGCTCCCTTTAAAATATTTAAAAGCATTGAAAGCGATATTTTAAATGATGGAAACCTTGATTATACACCACAGGTCTTACAAACATTTGATTTAGTAATAGCATCAGTGCATTCGAATTTAAAAATGCAGGAAGAAAAAGCCATGCAACGGCTTATTACGGCCATCGAAAATCCGTACACCAATATACTTGGGCACATGACTGGTAGACTATTATTAAGTCGTAAGGGCTATCCTGTAGACCACCAGAAAATTATTGATGCCTGTGCCGCAAACAATGTAGTCATTGAACTCAATGCCCACCCCAGGAGGTTGGATATTGATTGGCGCATGATTGGAAAAGCACTTGATAAAGGCGTACTGATATCCATCAATCCGGATGCACATGCTACCCAAGGCTTTGAAGATTGCAGGTATGGCGTTTTAGTGGCTCAAAAGGCAGGGGTAACCAAAGAAAACAACCTGAGTAGCTATACGCTAGAAGCTTTTGAAAAATGGGTTGCTATGCAGCAAACAAAAAGGAAATAAAAATTTGCGACTATTTAGTTTTGGCTTCGTTCCAAAGCAGATCCATTTCTGACAAGGTCATATCTCCTAAATTTTTACCCTGGGCTGTAGCCTGCGCTTCCATATACATAAAGCGGGTTCTAAATTTTAGGTTTGTTTTTTCAAGCGCCGATTCTGGATCTACGCCAATAAACCGTGCATAATTTACCAAACTAAAAAGCACATCACCAAACTCATCTTCCATTTTAGAAACATCGGAACTGGCAACAGCTTCTTTAAGCTCTCCCATCTCCTCTTCTACTTTATTCCAAACCTCAGAAGTTTCTTTCCATTCAAACCCAACCTGCTTTGCTTTTACTTGCATACGCGTTGCCTTTACAAGTGCAGGTAAAGACACGGGTACACCACTTAGTACCGACGTTTTTCCTTCTTTTAATTTTAGTTTCTCCCAATTACGTTTAACGTCTTCCTCATTTTCTACTTTTACATCACCATAAATATGTGGATGCCTGTCTATTAATTTTTTTGCAATTCCATCAATCACTTCTTGTAATTGAAACTTATTTTCTTCTTTACCAATACGTGCATAAAACAAAATATGAAGTAACACATCCCCAAGTTCTTCTCTAATACCATTCCAATCTTTATTGGTAATAGCATCAGCTAGCTCATAGGTTTCCTCAATCGTCATGGACCTCAGTGTATCTATCGTTTGCTTTTTATCCCAAGGGCACTGCTCCCTTAACTCATCCATGATGTTAACCAGTTGTAAAAAACTTGAAGCGAGCGGATTCATAAAATAAATTTAGTCGTTGTATTTGCGTTTCTTTTCTGGCGTGTAACTGAGTTGATCTTGTAAAGAATTTGCATTAGGATTGGTGGTTACAGCATATGCAATTTGTAATAGCACAACATAACCTATCACCGTAAATAAGAGCTCGCCCCAACCAATCCAATAGCCCCAAAAGGTATATACAGCAGCCGTTTCAGGCGTTGCAGTTTCATAAATGACAGTTACTTTTTGACCTGCCTCTATACGTCTTAATAAATAACGTGCATCTGTGTGGTACCATGTGCCGCCTGCTTGATACACCGCAGCAGGAATAGTTTGCTTAGCTGTAGTATCATACAACATTTGAATGGTTGCAGGCGCTTTTTCGCCATCAAAGAAATCTGGCTGGCGTGTAAATAAAATATAACACCCCAAACAAGTTACATAGAGTATGAAAACAGACCTTAACAACCGCGTTAATTAGTGAGACTTCTAAAGTCTACAGGAACAAGTTTACTTACACCTGGCTCTTGCATGGTCACACCATAAATAACATCTACCGCACCCATGGTTTGCTTATTGTGTGTTACAATAATAAACTGCGAGTTATCGCTAAATTTCTTAATCATTTGTGTGAACTTCCCTACGTTGGCATCATCTAATGGCGCATCCACCTCATCCAAAATACAGAATGGTGCTGGCTTAATTAAATAAATAGCAAATAGTAATGCAGTAGCCGTTAATGTTTTTTCTCCTCCACTCAGCTGTGTAATTGATGATGGACGCTTGCCCTTAGGCTTTGCTACAATATCAATTCCTGTATCTGCTAAGTTGGTAGGATCTACAAGAACCATGTCGGCGGTATCTTCTTCAGTAAATAAAGCTTTAAATACTTTTTGGAAGTTTTCTCTTACTTTATTGAAGGTCTCTAAAAATTGTTGGTTCGCTGTTGCCTCTACTTCTTGAATGGTTTGTAATAAAGACTCTTTAGCAGAAACAAGGTCATTTTTTTGCTCTAATATAAAATCGTAACGCTTGCGCATTTCGGTATAGGCTTCAATAGCTGTAGGGTTAACTTCACCCATATTTTCGAGACGCTTACGCATACGCTCCGACGTATTTTGAAGTTCTTCGAGCGGCGTTTCAGAAGTACGTGGTTGGTCTAAAATATCATCTAGTTCAACTTTAAATTCTACACGTAAGCGCTCTTTCATTCCCGCTAACTGTAGTTTTAAGTTATTTAATTTGTCTTTGATTTCTGTTACCAAATGATCAATCATTTCCTTACTCTTAGACTTTAAACGGAGTTCACTTTCCTTTTCTTGAAGTGCGTTTCTTAAGTTATAGTAAGCCTGATCTGCTTCATTTAATTTTTGCTCTTCCACTTCTTTTTGTTGCATAAGCTCCAATAAAAGTGATTCTGATGCAGCAAGTGTAGCAGCACCCTCTGCAATATCAGTAGAAGCTTCAGATAACTGATTGGTATTGGAATCAATTTGCGCAATAAGTTCACTCAACTGATTTTCTTTGAAAAGCAATTCTTGCTTGAGCGTCGTAATCTTACTTTGCTGACGCGTAAACGTGATGTTTGTTTCGTTGTAGGTAGCAGAGGCTTCGTTGTATACTTGTTCTGCTAATTGATAATCCTGTTCTACGATACTAACCTGCGCTGCTGTTGCTTGCAAGCTATCATTAAGTTCATGAAGCGCAGCACGCGTTTCTGAAATAGCATCATGCTCATCTCCTAAACGAGCTTCAATATCTGCTAAACGGCCTGTAGCCGTTAAGCTAGCAGCTTGTAAATTTTCAATTCTATTTTTAGCAGCAAAAACTTCGTTGGTGAGCTGATTAATTTCAGCTTCTGTTTGCTTGATGTTTACTTCTTTTAATTGATCATTAAAAGCAATCACCTCGTTGTGCTTAAATTGAATATCAGATTTTAATAAATTAACCACAGACTCCTGATCAACAATATCTTCTGCTAATTTTTCGAGGTTTTTAGCACGCCCAATTTTTTTGCCTTCAAATAATCCAACACTACCGCCGGTTAACGTGTATTTACCTTTTACAAATTTACCCGTTTTTTCAAGTACGATGGCGCCATTGCTATTATTAAGCGCTTCTTCGTTTTCTGCGATGTATACATTGGATAAAAGGTACTGCGCTAATTTTTTATATTGTTCATCCACTTCTACCACATCAAGTGCAGCAAATGTGCCAGCTGGCATAGAGCTCTCTGATCTAAAATCGGAGAATTTATCCAACATAAAAAAGTTAGCCTTCCCTTTTTGATTGGTGTCTAACAAATGAACCGCTTGTAAGCCTTCTTGTAAATTATTAACGACATAATAGTTTAGGTAAGGCTCTAACACGTTTTCAACGGCTGCTCTAAATTCTTCCTTCACATAAATGATGTCTGATAAAATAGGTGCCGAGTGATTCCAATCTGGATTTTTATGTAAAAATTTAATACTCTCAGGATAACCTTCCATAGAGTCAATTAAACTTTTAAGTAGGTTGTATTCGTTGCGCTTGGCGTCTAATTTTCTATTCTCTTCGGCAAGTTCAGAACGAAGTACTTCGAGTGCCTGCTGTGTTTCAAAAATACTAGACTTTGTTTTTTCTTGATAGGCTTGTAAATCTGCTAATACATTACGCTTGTCTACTAAGCTTTCTTCTTTTTCTACAAGGGCATCTTGCAATTGTGTTAACTGCTGTGCACGTTGTGTTTGCTCATCGGTTAACTGCGCTTGTGCACGTTGTAAGTTTTGAATTGACGTGTCTGCAACGGCTACCTTTTTTTCGGCGTCAAACTGACCTCTCTGAATTTGTTGGAACTCACTTCTTAAAGCGTCTACACCAGATCTGCGCTCATCAAAATTACGACGCTTATTTTCGATATCTAGTTTTGCATTTTCTACGGCGTCTTGTAACTCTGCTAATTTAGCCTCTTCATCTCCAACCTGTATTTGTGTGTATTCGATAGAATCACCAATGGTTTTTACTTGGCCTGTTGCCTTGTCTAAAAACTCTTTTAAATTGGTTTCTTTTTCTTTGAGGTAATGTAACTTTTGAGTCGCTAAATTTTTATCGTTTTCTTTACCACGTAAATTTTGGAGTAAGTCGTTAAAAGCTTGCTGCATGCTCTGTAGCGCGCGTTCTTTTTCAATAAAACCCACTTTTTCCTGTTCAAGTCCTGCTTCTTCCAACGCAATTTCAGTTTCTAACTGCACGCGCTTGTTAACCTCAAGGTCTTGTTGCTCGTTGAGCTCCTTGTAAGTAATATTAAAACCTTCAAGGGCTGCTTTTGCAAGCTCGATAGACACTTCCCTAAACTCACCCTTAATTTCAAAATACTTTTCCGCTTTTTTAGCCTGATTTTCGAGGGTCTTTAATTGGTTGTTGATTTCAAACAACAAATCTTCGATACGCGCTAAATCTTGCTCGGTTAAGTCTAATTTATTTTTAGCTTCTTTTTTTCTGGTTTTGTAAATAGTAATACCCGCTGCTTGCTCAAGCATTCTTCTACGGCTATTTTCTTTATCCTTGATAATGTCATCTACCATACCTAGTTCGATGATGGCATAACTATCGGTACTAACACCGGTATCCAAAAACAAATTGTGAATGTCTTTTAAACGGCAGCTAACATCGTTGAGGCGGTATTCACTCTCTCCATTTTTATAAAACCTGCGGGTAACAGTTACCGTACTAAACTCTGTAGGTAATAAATTTTTAGTATTTTCAAAAGTCAAACTTACTTCCGCTAAACCACTCGCACTTCTTGTTTTGCTACCATTAAAAACGAGCGCATCTAAGTTTTCACTTCTTAGCGCTGATATTTTTTGCTCACCAATCACCCATCTAATACTATCGATAATATTACTTTTGCCACAACCATTGGGCCCAATAATACCAGTGATCCCTTCGTCAAATGTTATCACTGTTTTATCAGCAAAACTTTTGAACCCTTTGATTTCTAACGATTTTAATCTCACTTTTCTTTTCTTTTAATACCCGCGAACTTACATTAAAACGGGTAGAAATGATAGTAAAAATTACAGGCTTGTTAATAAGACGTGGAGAAGTTAAAATAAGCTGTATTTAATTCACAATAAGATAGTTTTAATATATTGTATATCAATTATTTATAGGCTTTTGATGCAATAAATTATGAGTTAAGTTTCGTGGAAAAATAAGCTAGAAACAGGCATGTAAAACAAGCTGTTTGTCAATACAATTGTCTCTATTTTGGCATATTCAGTGAACAATCAATGTTAGCGCTTGTTGTACCCTTATATCCCCATGCAAAGAACCCTCAACATTGTCTCCGGAAACCTACCCTGCCCAAATACCTTAGGTGACGGGCAGCAAACCTACTGGCTTTTGGAGGCTTTATCGGCTGCAGGCATCGAAATACATCTGTACACATTTACTGAATCAGACTCAACCACCGACGCTAACAGTGACACTAAAATCGGTGCAGAACTTTCAAAAATGTGCAGCTCCGTAAAAACATACCCCATCAATCAAGGGCATCGCAACTTTTCAATTTCGGCGCCTTATGCCACGGGTAAGTTCCTGAACCAACAAATTATCCAAGACCTCTCAAGTGATCAACACCCCATCTTAATAGAAGGTATGGGCCCATGCGGCTTGGCCTTATCATCAGCACTTGAACATAGAAAAATTTGGGTAAGGCTGCTTACCTTTGCGCCCAGGTATTTTAGGTACCTACAAGAGCGAAGCAATGCCCCTTTAAAAAAACTCTTTTATCAAAGAGAAGCGATACTTTCTAATAAAATACTCAAACAAATAAACCAACGAGTTTCCTGGATTGTAACATCCGTCGCCGATAAACAAAATTTAGACAACTTATTTTTAGGAGGCGATATTGAAATTTTAGCACCCTTTACACCGCTCAACCGGGCCATTACGTCCAAAACAGGACTTGGTAATTATTGCCTTTTCCAAGGCAACTTATCAGACGCAGCGACGCATAAAACGGCTAGCTGGCTGTTAACCCATGTGTTCCACAATCTAAAAGTGCCATTTGTAATTACAGGTAACAACCCATCACCGTTGTTGGTTGAACTAGCCCACAAGCAACCGCATACCTGCATTGTTGGCAACCCTTCTGGCACAGAACGGCAAGACATGATTGAAAAAGCACAAATTATCATACAGCCTTCCTTTATCAAACAGGGAACCGATGAAGCACTACTGGAAGGGATAAAAAAAGGAAGACACTGCCTAACAAACACTAAAACAACAAGTAGTACGCTCGGGGCTTGTTACCACCAAGGTAGCTCTGCAAATGCGTTTCAAGAAATCATTATTCAGCTCTATCACCACCCATTTTCAGAACAGGAAATAGAGACAAGAAAACAACTAATAGCAGCAGAAAAAACAAACGATATACTAGCTAAAGAATGTGCCACCATCATTTGGGGCTAACTTATAATTTACAACGCACCGCTATCTAAAACCTTACCGCCTTCTGTTTTTAATATACGTGAAGGATACCTATTAATAACGATAAAATCGTGGGTAGCCATAATTACAGCGGTTCCATAATCTTTTGCAATTTGTATGAGGAGTTGCATGATTTCGTCACTGGTTTCTGGATCTAGATTACCCGTAGGCTCATCCGCTAAAATTAATTTAGGCGAATTTAATAGTGCGCGCGCAATGTCTACACGCTGCTGCTCACCACCACTCATTTCAAAAGGCATTTTAAACCCTTTGCTTTTAAGTCCCACTTTATCTAAAACGTCATTGATTTTTTCTTCAATCAAACGCTCATCCTGCCAACCAGTTGCTTGCAGTACAAAGCGCAAATTTTCATGCACATTACGATCGGTTAACAATTGAAAATCTTGGAAAACAACACCTAGATTTCGGCGTAAAAAAGGGACTTTTTTCCAATCCATCCCTTTTAAATCAAACCCAACCACAGAGCCCATTCCATGTTGTAATTCCAGCTCACCATAAAGCGTTTTTAACAAACTACTTTTACCAGTTCCTGTTTTTCCAACAAGGTAAACAAACTCACCTTTTTGCACCGTAAAATTAACATCATCAAGAATCAAATTACTACCTTGATAAATTTTAGCTTGGCTAATGGATACAACTGTTTCTGACATAAAAATATTTTAATATTCGAAATCAATAACCCCTGTTGAAGTATGTACGTGTAAACTTGACTTCGCTGCCGCTTCCACACGACCCACAATTTGAGCTTCAATATTAAACGACGCAGCAATCGCAATAAGTGCTTCCGCCGTTTTTTGATTGGTGAAAATTTCTAATCGGTGACCCATGTTAAATACCTGGTACATTTCTTTATTATCCGATCCTGCATTTTCCTGTATCAAATTAAAAATAGGTGGCGGCGTAAATAAATTATCTTTTATGATTTTTAATGTGGTTGGCAAATATTTCATGCACTTGGTTTGCCCACCACCACTGCAATGTATCATGCCGTGGATGTCACTAAAATGAGTATCGAGTATTTTTTTAACCAGCGGTGCATAGGTTCTGGTAGGACTTAAAAGTAATTTACCAATAGAAATTGGATCCTCAAAACCTGCTATGGCAAGGGTATCCGTCATTTTATTTTTTCCTAAATAAACAACTTCTTTATCAAGTGTTGGCTCAAATGTTTCAGGATATTTAGTGGCATAGTAATTGCTAAGCACATCATGTCTTGCACTGGTTAAACCATTGCTTCCAAGACCACTATTATAAGACGTTTCATAGCTAGCCATACCTGCACTCGCAAAACCAACAATAACATCACCAGCAGCAATATTTTGATTGGTAATTAATTTAGACTTTGGCCATCTACTTTGCATGGTTCCATTAACAGCAATGGTTCTTACAACATCTCCCACATCGGCAGTTTCACCACCTAAATAATGAACGGTAACGCCATAACTAGCAAGTGTATCAAAAAAAGATTGGGTACCATTAATAACGGCTTCTAAAACAGAGCCTGGAATTACTTTTTTATTGCGATCAATGGTTGAAGAAAATAAAATATTATCCGTTACGCCTACACAAAGTAAATCGTCTAAATTCATGGCAACGGCGTCAATAGCGATACCTTCCCACACAGAAACATCACCGGTTTCTTTCCAATACAAATAAGCTAAAATACTTTTGGTGCCGGCCCCATCGGCGTGCATGACATTTACATAATTGTCATCTCCCATCATGTAATCGGGGTACATTTTACAAAAAGCATGCGGATACAATCCTTGATCTAGCTTTTGAATGGCAGCATGTACTTCTTCCTTTTGAGCCGAAACACCTCGTTTAGCGTATAAAGACATTGGTATATAATAAATATGAACAAAAACCGGTATTCATGGCAAAGGTAAGTAAAAGACAGAAAGAGTACCCTGGCAAATGACCGAAGATTGGATTTTCCCGCTTATTTTTGCCGCTGATTATGAAAGTCCACTACGAACTAGCCCCATCTCTACCAACTTTTAACAATGCCGTGCTCACTATTGGCACTTTTGATGGGGTACACAAGGGTCATCAAAAAATACTAGAACAACTCAAAGAAACGGCGAGTCAGGTAAATGGAGAAACGGTTATCATCACTTTTCACCCCCATCCGCGTAAAATTGTTTCGTCGGTACCTGGCGATGTAAAACTTTTAACCACACTACAAGAAAAAATAAATTTATTAGAAAAAGCGGGCATCGATCATTTGGTGGTGGTACCTTTTGACCATCATTTTTCTAACTTAAGTGCTAAGGAATACATCACAGATTTTATTGTTGCCTATTTTAAGCCGCATACCGTTGTCATTGGCTACGATCACAGATTTGGAAAAGGTAGATTCGGCGATTTTCAATTGCTAGAGCAAGTAGGACAAGAACAAGGTTTTATTGTGAACGAAATATCGGAGCAAGTGTTACAGGAGTCAGTAGTGAGTTCAACAAAAATTAGAGCCTCTATTGCAGCGCATGATATTGAAACTGCCAACACCTTTTTAGGTTATCCCTATTTTTTTGACGGCCTGGTTGTAGAAGGAAATAAAATAGGCCGAACCATTGGCTACCCTACAGCTAATTTGCATATTGCTTCTGAAGAAAAACTAATTCCGAGCGATGGCGTTTATGCCGTTCGCGTTACCATTGATGAAGAAGAACAAGTATATGCTGGTATGATG
>JBEDIY010000060.1:0-84841 GCA_041173245.1 Bacteroidota bacterium
TACAAAATGCCACAGACTCAACCGTGGCAAAAGCACTACAGCAATTTAAATAGCAACATGAAAAAAATATTTATAACCCTTGCCACTTTTTGTATGCTACAACAACTAAAAGCACAAGATACAAAAATTATAGCACACAGGGGTGCTTGGAAAGAATTTAATCTACCAGAAAATTCGATAGCGGCGTTACAAAAAGCTATCGAAATTAAATCGTTTGGTAGCGAATTTGATGTGCGCCGGACCCTCGATGGTAAGCTTGTGGTTAATCATGATCCTACACATTTTGGTGATACCATTGAGTTAAAAACATATACCGAGCTAAATGCCAAAAAATTAAGTAATGGTGAAGATTTACCATTACTAGAAGATTATTTTAAAACGGGTACCGCTTCTAAGCACCACACACTGCTTGTTTGTGAAATTAAGGCTGCACTTTTAAGTAATACCACAAGCCAATTAACGGCTACCGAAACAATTGCGCTTGCTAAAAAACTAGGTATCGAAGACCGCATTATTTATATCAGTTTTGATTTTGAAGTGCTTCAAACCATTAGAGCTAACAGGCCTAATGCTACTGTTTTATATCTCGAAAACAATAAGTCGTTGGACGAAATTAAAGCAGCTAAATTTAATGGCATCAATTTTAATTATGCCCAGTTTATAGGAAATCCTTCTATTGCGCTAAATGCTAAAAAGCAAAATATGATGCTAGGGAGTTGGACGGTAAATAAGGATGAAGATTTTGATAAGCTTGTTGCGCAAGGTGTTGAGTTTATTACAACCAATTTTCCGGATCGATATTTGACCATAAAAAAAGCCCCCCGATAATTCGGAGGGCTTTTTTGTATATTCTAACCAGAATACTAGAAGTTAGAAGCTACACCAGTATCCCACCATAAGCGTGTAGATATGTCATTTTTAGAAGCACCCATTTTAGAAAGTGCATCTGCTACACCAGCAGCATTACCTGTAACTTCACCAGCTATAAATGGCCATCTTTTAGGTAATTGACCAGCAGGGATTACACCCCACTCATCACCAGAATCATTTCTAGCCGCAGAAGGAATTTTAGGATATCCTGTTCTTCTGTGGTCTACCCATGCTTCCAAAGTATTGGTAAATGTTGCAAGGTATTTTTGAGTTATGATTTTTTCAAGCTTTAATTCTCTAGAATCAGCTTCGTCCCAAGCAACTGTGATACTTGATGTAGCAGCAAAGTTGTTACGAGAATCAATTGGATCAACATAGTTAATTGGCTTGCTTGTAGCATCTGCTAAATAAGAGTCTACACCACCTGCTCCCCAATCAGCAAATGATAATTTAACACCATTTTCATAATGTGTTTTAGCATCACCAGCACCTGTCCAACCCCTCAAAGCAGCTTCTGCTCTTAAGAATGCAACTTCTGAAGCTGTAATATGTCTTCTTGTTTGAACGCCATTAAAATCAGTAGAAACCTTAGAGAAGGGAACACGTTGAATTTTAGCATCTAAATAAGCACCATTTCTAATTCCTTTGTATGGAACAGTAGGATGATCTGCATATAAGCTAGGATCAGTAACTGGAGAGAAGTACTTGGAAATTCTTCCATCTTTTAACCCCACCATAAATGACTCAATTGGACCACCCATGCGAGTGTCATCCCATTGGAAACATATCATACCTACAGGCATGATATTACCAAGTAATGAGATATTAAAGTTATCAGCGTTGGTAGCAATTAAACCAGCAGCATCAGCCAACGCTTTTTCACCTTGCGCTTTTGCTAAAACTGGATCTACTTTTGATACACGCATTGCAAGTTTTAAACGAACTGAGTTCACCACTTTCATCCAAGCTGGAATACTACCCTTAAAGCTAGGGTCAAATTTAGCAAAACCAGCATACGTTTTGTTTGCATTAAATTCTGATTGAATCGTATCTAATTGAGCAAAGAAATTTCTGTACAAATCAGACTCTTTATCATATAATATAGATGCTGCTGTTGACCCATAATTTGAATAAATTACTGGACCATGAATTGCAGATACTCTTGACATTGATAAAATTCTGATCAATTTTGCCCATGTTGCAAACATTGGTAAACCGTTTTCTTGTGCTAAACGGATAACTTGTCTTGCAGGAGACATAACGTTATTGTATTGACGACCCCAATAAGAGTTCCAACGAACGTAATACGTTGTGTTGTTTACATTACTTGTAAATGGAGTAGGGGTATTCATAAAGCCCATCCATGAATCGTAACACAAGTCTTCTTGTGTTTGACTACCCTGATTACCATGCAGCTCATACAACATACCTGCAAAAGGCGAACCTACCAGGTTGAAGTCTTGCTTAAGCATCTCATCAGATATTTGATTTGGGTTCTGATTGGTCGATTGGAAATCTTTAGTACAAGATCCAAAAGCAATTAGAATGATTGATGCAATAAATAATTGTTTCATACTAAATTGTATTTAAAAATTTTAGAAAGTAAACTTAACGTTAACACCATAAGATCTTGTTGCAGGTAAACCAAATACGTCGTTAGACTGCATACCGTTACCAGTACTCATAGCTTGTTCTGGATCAAATGGAGCTTCTTTAAATAAGAAGAATAAGTTACGACCCACTAATGAGAAGTTAGCTTCTTTAATTAATGATTTTGCGTTATTAGATTTTAAGTTGTAACCTAAAACTAACTGACCTACTCTCACGTTTGTTCTAGAGAATAAGTAAGGTTCCATGATACCATTTCTATCACCAACTGCAGAGAAAAATACAGCAGGATCAATTGTAGATACAGGGTTTCCGTTTTGTACAGCGTTAATTGGCATACCACCTTTGTCTCTAAATTCGCCAGTTCTTGCACTAGCACCATAAGAATCTAAGAAAGCTTCTGTTTTAGAGAAAGCAACACCACCAAATTTACCTTGTACAAGTACAGAAGCAAACCAGTTGTTGTAAGTAAAGTTGTTATTCCAACCTAACAAGAAGTCAGGATTAACATTACCCACTTTTTCTTGTAATGCAGCTCTTGTTGGAGCACCAGTAGTTGCGTTTAAAATGATACGGCCTGAAGCGTCTCTAGCAAATTTGTGGATCCAAAGATCATTAAATGAACCGCCAGCTCTAATTACTGAAGCAAATCCTTCATCGTTACCACCAACTTGGTAGTTAGGATTAGAAGCAATTAACTCAACAATTTTATTGGTGTTACGAGAAACGTTTACAGATGATTTCCAAGAGAAGTTACTTGTACTTACAACTTGTGCATCTACTGTAAATTCAAAACCTTGGTTTTCAATTCTACCTGCGTTAACAAAGTAAGATGTAAAGCCTGAACCTGACGGTGCAGCAAGAGATAAGAACTGATTGGTACTAACATCTTTGTAAACAGTGAAATCTAAACCAATTTTATTTTTGAACATTTTCATTTCTAAACCAAATTCAGTACCCTCAATAATTTCAGGCTTTAAGTTGGTGAAAGGAACTTGTGTATTTCTTCCAATACCACCGATACCTGTTGGGCCACCAGCTGCATTGATAGAGTTCCAAGGGTTAACAACGTTAAAAGGAACTTCATTACCAGTTTGAGAATAAGAACCTCTTACTTTCATAAAAGAAATAACTTCTGGTAAGTCAACCATTTGGCTAACAATACCAGACAAACCAAATGCAGGATATAGGTAAGATTGGTTACCAGTAAGTGCAAGGGTAGAAGCCCAGTCGTTACGAGCAGAAACATCAACAAACAACATGTCCTTGTAACCAAATTGTAAATTCGCAAAAGCACCTTGTTTGATGGTTCTGTTAATTGTTTGGTTAAATACAATGTTGAAAGGAAGGTTAGCAAACGTAAAGAAGTTAGGATACATCAAAGCAACAGTACCGTTACCAACGTTCATACCATTGTTGAATGTATTTTTTTGGTAGCTCGCACCTGCTAACGCAGTTAGAGATAAGTCTCCAAAATTATTGCTGTACGTAAAGATACCGTCGGCGTATAAAGCCTGATCGTTGTATTTGGTATAAGACCAAGTACCATTAGGGCTCACACTCACAGAGTTTCCGCCTGCTGCCCAACGGTTATCACGTTGCATGTTGTTGTAATCAATGTTTCCTCTTGTTTCAAACTTTAGGTTTTTAGCAATATCGTAAGAAAGTTTCACGTTTGCAATAACACGGTGTGAAGTTTGAAGCTTAGTGTTTTTGTTGAGTTCCCAATAAGGGTTGTTTTGTTTTTCTTCGGTAGAATACCAGTTCATTCTATTTAAGTTACGCGCAGCATCAAAAGTTTGATAATTTGTTTTGTATGCATTGAAATCTCTTTCACGCGCAAATAAATACAAACCAGTTAATGGGTTGTTGTAGTAACCAGCACCCGGACGGTTGTTTGTTTCTTCATACGCAAAAATCACGTTAGAACTAACCGTTACTTTATTATCAAATAATTTAGTAGATTGGTTTAATGTGATGTTGTGCTTAGCATAAGTATTATTTGGTACGATACCTCTAACACTCATGTTTGCATAAGAGAAGAAAGCCGTTGTTTTATCATTACCACCACTCACAGAAATTGAGTTAGTAACGTTTACGCCTCTTTGAAAAAATTCATTTACGTAATTGTTTTGGTAGTAGTTAGATTTAGTTTTAGACCAGTTGTAGTCAGAACCATTAATGGCACCATAAGAAAACTGTAAATCAGGTAATTCAGATACTTGATCAACAACAGTACTGTGGTTGAAATCTACTTGAGTTTTACCAGCTTTACCTTTTTTAGTAGTTATAACGATTACACCGTTTGCACCTTGGCTACCATAAAGGATAGAAGCGTTAGCGCCTCTTAAAACGTTTACAGTTTCAATGTCGGCAGGGTTAATAGAAGATAAACCATCACCACCATCGGTACCACCGTAAGAACCAGGCTGACCGCCTTTGTTGTTTACCATTGGGATACCATCAATAACGTATAACGCTTCTGATGTTCCGATAAGTGATTTAGCACCTCTTAATACTGCTTTGGTAGAACCACCAGCACCTGAGCTACTAATTTTAATGTCTAGTCCAGCTGCTTTACCACTTAAGGCGTCCATAAAGTTAAAGTTGGCAGCTTTTCTTAATTCGTCACCACTTACTTGTTGAGAAGCGTAGCCTAAAGCTTTTTTCTCACGCTTGATACCAAGTGCAGTAACTACTACATCACCTAAATCAGAAGATGCAGTTGATAGAGAAACTGAAACATTACTTTGTGAACCAGAGACTGAAACTTCTTTGGTTGCAAAGCCTAGAGATGAAACCTCTAATGTAACGTTACCTGCTGGCGCATTTAAGCTAAATGAACCATCAGCCTTAGTTGAAGTTGCTGTTGAACTACCCTTGATTTTAACGGTAGCTGAAGCAACTGCTTTGTTGTCCGGCCCAGTTACGGTACCAGAAACTTGTCGTGTTTGTGCAAATGATGCGGACATCATGCACAGCACAGAACAAAAAATTAAAAGCAAACTTTTCATAAGATTTTGTTTGGTCTGTTTAATAATGAATTAATAAGTGAATTTGGGCAAGCAAATTCATTATAATGTTAAGCATTTTTTGGATTTTAGCCAAAATATTCAGCGAATTTGAGTGTAAATACACCGAAATATGTTAAAATAGAGGGATTTGGGGATAAGATGCAGTGTAAATGTGCATAACGCATAGCAATTATTTGTTACGTATAAGGCCTACTTCTTTCATGAGTATAAAAATCCCGGGACGTACCATTTCTCCATGATCCACACCTTGCAGCTCAAAAAGTTTTACGCGTGGGTTTTCAATCACTTTCATCATTCTAAAAAAATAGGCGTTCTCCTCATACCTACCTAGTAATTCCATTTCTCTATCACCCGTAATTAAAACGATAGGTGGCGTTTCTTTTTTGATATGATAAATCGGGGCGTAGGAGTCTATTACAGGTTGAAATTTAGAAATGTTGTTTTCCTCTCTTATGGTGAAGTGAGAAATGACTTGCGGACTTAATGGAATGAGACCCGCAATTTGATTGGTACTGATGCCATGTTTTGCCAACCATTTATTTTCGAGGCCAATCATGAGGTCTAAATATCCACCCGCCGAATGCCCAGATAAAAATATTTGTTTTACGTTCCCTTCATATTTTGCAATGTTCTGAAACACCCACGCAGTGCTAGCTGCAGCGTCTTCTATGTATGCGGGGGCTTTTACTTTTGGACTTAACCTGTACTCAACAGAAACGATTAAATAGCCATAATCTAGTAATTCTTTTGGTATTGATTTGGTGCCGCCTGTAAGACCACCTCCATGAAACCAAACAATAACAGGTGCATTGGTTTTTCCAATAGGTTTATAAATATCTAGTACACATTGTTCTTTGATATAGTTGTCAGAACTGCGCGTAGATTCGGGGTAGTAGGGGATGTTTTTAATTACCTCGTAGTTACTACTAGTTTGTGACTTTGCAAAAAAGCTAATGGACACAAAAAATAACAAGCATATGTTTTTAACAATCATTTTCATAAACTCTAAATTAAATGAATTCTAATTACCTAGCAATTACAAGCCACTATCTCTTTATTTTAACTAAATTTGCATCAGAACAAGCAGCAATGGATAAAGCGTTACAACAATTAGCAGGGCAACTGCAGGGAGATTTGTTTTTTGACAAAACCATGCGCACATTGTATGCTACCGACGCTTCTAGTTACCGTGAAATGCCACTTGCTGTTGCGATACCAAAATCAAAGGCTGATATTGCCACTTTAATTTCTTTTGCTGCGGCTAATAATACCTCATTAATTCCCCGAACAGCTGGTACATCGCTTGCAGGTCAGGTGGTAGGAAATGGCATTGTAGTAGATGTATCAAAACACTTTACAAATATTATAGAGCTTAATGCAAAAGAAGGTTGGGTGCGGGTAGAACCTGGTGTGATTAGAGATGAACTTAATTTATTTTTAAAACCATATGGTTTATTTTTTGGCCCCGAAACATCAACAGCTAATAGAGCCATGATGGGTGGTATGGTAGGTAATAATTCTTGTGGATCTAATTCGGTTATTTATAAAAGTACACGTGAGCATTTACTAGAAGTAACTGCATTTTTGAGTGATGGATCTGAGGTTGTGTTTAATACCATTACCAATGATGATTTTCATGCTAAATGTGAGTTGGATAATTTAGAAGGAAAAATTTATAAGTCGGTAAGGTCGATGCTTAGTAGCTATGACAACCAACAAGAGATTAAAAAAGAATTTCCTAAAAAATCAATTGTACGTCGTAATACGGGCTATGCCATTGATATATTAGTTGATGCGAGCCCTTTTACAGCGGGTGGCCCAGCTTTTAATTTTTGTAATTTAATAGCGGGATCAGAGGGCACACTTGCATTTATTACCGAAATAAAATTACAAGTAGTACCTGCGCCTGCAAAAGAAACAGGTTTATTATGTGTGCATTTTAATACCATCGATGAATCATTACACGCTAATTTAATTGGACTAAAATACAATCCAAGTGCGAGTGAATTAATTGATCATTATATTTTAGAATGTACCAAAGAAAATAAAGAACAAAGTAAAAACCGTTTTTTTGTTAAGGATGATCCGGGTGCTATTTTAGTGATTGAATTTGTTAGAGAAACGAGAGATGAAATTTTGGAACTTACGAATGCAGTTGAAGCCGATATGCGCGCAGCAGGATTGGGTTATCATTTTCCTGTTTTATTTGGCGCCGATACCAAAAAGATTTGGACGCTGCGCAAAGCAGGGCTGGGTCTTTTAAGTAATTTACCGGGTGATGAAAAAGCAGTACCTGTTATTGAAGATACTGCTGTAGATGTGCACGATTTACCAAATTATATTAGAGACTTTAATGAAATTTTAAATAAGCATGAATTGTATGCGGTGCATTATGCGCATGCTGGTTCTGGTGAAATTCATTTAAGACCTATTATTAATTTAAAAACCAAAGAAGGTAACGCGCTATTTAGAACAATTGCCGAAGAAGTGGCAACGCTGGTTAAAAAATACGATGGCTCGTTAAGTGGTGAGCATGGCGATGGACGTTTGCGTGGTGAGTTTATCAAGCAAATGGTAGGTGAAAAAAATTACAAATTATTACAAGAAGTAAAATATACTTGGGATCCAAAAGGGATTTTTAATCCTAACAAAATTGTGGATACGCCATCCATGAATAGTATGCTAAGGTATGAGCCCGGGCAAAGCACGCCCGCCTTTGAAACTATTTTTAGATTTCACAAACAAGATATTTTACAACACGCCGAGCAGTGTAACGGTTCTGGTGATTGCCGTAAAACACATTTGTCTGGTGGTACGATGTGCCCGTCTTATATGGCCACAAGAAATGAAAAAGATACCACTAGGGCTAGGGCTAATATTTTACGTGAATTTTTAACGCATTCTACCGAGCAAAATAGATACAACCATAAAGAAATTTATGACGTTATGAGCCTTTGCTTAAGTTGTAAAGCTTGTAAGTCAGAGTGTCCATCAAATGTGGATATGGCTAAATTAAAAGCCGAGTTTTTACAACATTATTATGATGCCAATGGTGTTCCATTTAGGTCAAAACTAATCGCCAATTTTACAGCGGCTGCTAAGTTTGGTTCACGCATACCAAGGCTTTATAATTTTGCAGTTTCAAATATTGTAACGAGTTCGATTATTAAAGCGTTATCTGGTTTTGCCATTAAAAGATCCATGCCATCAATTTCTGTGCAAACATTACAACACTGGTATCAAAAAAATTATCTGGCGCCGCAATCACCCATAAAAACGGTGTATTTATTTTGTGATGAGTTTACCAATTATAACGATGCGCATATTGGTATTAAAGCAGTACAATTGTTAACGGCCTTGGGTTATGCTGTGTTGATCCCGGTTCATGAAGAGAGTGGGCGAACATGGCTTTCAAAGGGGCTTGTTAGAAAGGCTAAAATTATTGCCAATAAAAATATTGAATTGTTAAGTGGTTTGGTAACAGCTGAGCGCCCATTAATAGGTATTGAGCCATCTGCTATTTTAACTTTTAGAGATGAATATCCCGATTTAGCAACGGATCAAAATTTAGTTGCTGCTGAAAATTTATCATCTAATAGTTTTTATATCGATGAATTTTTAGCCAAAGAAATGGCCTCAGGAAACATCACAAAAGATAGGTTTACTACAAATACTAAATCGCTTTTACTGCATGGTCATTGCCAGCAAAAAGCCATTGGATCCATTTCAGATTCTGTTGCTTTGTTGTCTTTTCCTGAAAATTATAAAGTAGAAACCATCCCGTCGGGATGTTGTGGTATGGCAGGGTCTTTTGGGTACGAAAAAGAGCATTACGATGTTTCTATGCAAATAGGGGAGCTTGTATTATTTCCTAAAGTAAGATCTAGCGCTGGCGGTTGCACTGTTTCTGCTCCGGGTACCAGTTGCAGGCATCAAATTAAGGATGGAACGGGTGAAAAGGCCTTACACCCGGTAGAGATTTTGTTTGAGGCACTTGTATAAATTTAAATTGCAGCATGAAACATTCAATCATCGAAAATATAGGTAACCCAGCTGTACTTGAAATACTGTATCGTCAAGATGCTGCTCAGTTTACATTGGATTTTAATGCAGTATACGAAAGTATTAAAAACGAGCCCGTAGCAAAGGTTTGGCATGAGCGCTTACATTATGTGCAACCAGGTGTAAACTGGGGTAATAAAAATGAATTGTGGATGGTTATTTGTGTTGCAGCTGTAGCATCAATGGTTGCACTTGTCCCTAACTTTATAAAAATTGAACAAGATGTTTATTATTCGCGAAATATTGGGTTGATATTATTTGGCGCATTAATGGCTTATTTTATTGTTAAGCAAAAGCAGGTTTTATCAAGTATTATTATTCCGGTGGTAATTACAATTGCCTCTGTGGTTTACATGAATTTACTGCCTAATTTACCCAAGAGCGATTCTATTGTTCAGGCGGCCATTCATATGCCACTATTACTATGGGTTGTTTTTGGATACGTTTTTATGAATGGCGGTTTTACAAAAAGTAATAGTAGGATTTCATTTTTACGTTTTAATGGCGATTTTATGGTAATGTCTGGCCTGATGCTTATCGCGGGTGGATTATTTTGTGGTATTACTATTGGTTTATTTTCATTGATAGGCGTAAGAATTGAAATCTATTTTGAGGATTATATAGTACCCATTGGATTATCATCGGTACCCGTATTTGCTGCATTTTTGGTTCAAAACAACAACCAGTTGGTAAGCAAAATATCGCCGGTTATAGCTAGGATTTTTACACCTATTGTATTTGTTACCCTCTTTATATTTATTGCTACCGTTATTGCAACCGGCAATTACCCCAACTCAAACAGAGACTTTTTGATGCTATTTAATGTGCTTTTGGTAGCCGTTATGGCACTTATCTTGTTTTCATTAACAGGAATTTCCAAGTCTATGGATCAAAAAATGAACCAGTGGTTGCTTTTGGGATTGTCAGTTTTAACCATTGTCGTAAACATTATAGCACTTTCGTCTATTTCATACCGTATTAGTAGCTATGGATTTTCGCCAAATAGGCTCTCCGTTCTTGGTGCCGATTTACTCATTTTGTTTAACCTGATACTCGTGAGCCGTAAACTATTTTTGATTGTTAGAGGCAAAGTTGGGGTGGAAGAAGTGGAGCAAAGTATTGCAGTGTTCCTTCCCGTTTATTTTATTTGGACTGCTTTTGTAGCTTTTGGGTACCCGATTTTGTTTAATATGATGTAGGTTATTATCTACCTATAATAAACTTTCTGACAGATATTTTGTTCAGTTAATTTATGCAATTGTTAGATAATATAATAATCAACAATATAGTTTATACACTAACTGATCTTGAAAAAGACGCTTGGAACAGGCTAGTTAATGGCGCTGTTAAAAGTAGAGACCCTTTACATACTCCTTGTGTAGCTACTCATAGCGGTAACGATATAAGTTTGCGAACTGTGGTATTGCGTAAAGCGATCCCTGAAAGCAAAGAATTACGTTTTCATACCGACACCCGCAGTAAAAAATGGCAGGAATTGACTTTGAACCCTACTATTAGCGCCTTATTTTATGATGCCGCAGATAGGATTCAAATAAGAGTAAAGGGTAGGGCAGAACTTCATTTTAATAATGATCTTACTACCAACGCTTGGCAAAAAACCTCATTATCAAGTAGGCGTTGTTACTTGACAAATTTCGATCCTTCAAGTTTTACGGATCATCCAACCAGCGGCCTACCAGAACATATTGAGCAAGAAAACTTTACCCAAGAAGAAAGCGAAATAGGGTTTCAAAATTTTGGTATTGTTGCAATTCAGGTGCAAAATATAGATTGGTTATGGCTCCATCATGCAGGCCATAGAAGGGCTTATTTTGATTATGTAAATGGATCTTTTAGTTGGATGATTCCGTAATTTTGAGTAAATCTTAGAAAGAATAAACATGATAAATAATTTATTAAAAACACCATTGGGACGTCTACGCATAGTAGCATTTTTAGAAGGCTGTTCTTTTTTACTTTTAGGTTTTACAATGATTTTGAAATATAAATATGCTATGCCGCAGCCTAATTACATTGTTGGTTTAGCGCATGGAATTCTCTTTGTTTTGTATGTTGGTTTAGTGCTTCAAGTTTCATTTATACATAAGTGGAATTTACTCAAAATGTTTTGGGCATTTATGGCATCGTTAATTCCTTTTGGAACTTTTTATGCAGACAAAGTGCTGTTTAGGCAAACTGACAAATAAAATGACAATGGTAAATATTTACTCTATAAATAAGACTAGGATAATTCAATTAGTAATTGTTCTTTTTGTTTTTATTACATCATGTTCAAAAAAGAGTGATTCCGTTCCTGCACCTTTAACCGGTACTCCAGAAATCAAAATCACCACGCTACTAAGCAATCAGGGTATTATTTGGGGATTTGATTTTTTACCTAATGGTAATATTTTGTTTACACAAAAAACAGGAACAATGAGGTTGTTTGACACAACTACTCAAAGCAACACCATCATTTCTGGCTTGCCTATAAATATTTCAGCAGCAGGGCAGGGTGGATTGTTAGATGTAACTATTTCGCCTGATTATGCTTCAAGCAAAAGTGTATATGTAACCTATAGCATTACGGGAGGATTTTTATCTCTTGCAAGGTTTACATTAAATGGTACAGCTGCTAGCAATTGGCAGGTGATGCATACCACTGAGTCGGCATCTACATGGAATGGACATTTTGGAAGTCGTATTTCCTTTGGACCTGATGGTAAATTGTATTGGGGTGTCGGAGAAGGTGGAGGTGGAAGTCTTGGAGGTGCAACAAGCCCTCATCAAAATGGACAAAAGCTAAATACCATGTGGGGTAAAGTTCATCGAATGAATTTAGATGGTACTATACCAACTGATAATCCTTTGTTACCGGGTCAAACTACACGTTCTACCATATTTAGTTATGGACACCGTAACCCGCAAGGAATGGCTTTTGATCCAATATCAAAACAGCTTTTTGAAAACGAACATGGACCTAGTGGTGGTTGTGAACTTAACCGCGTTCAGGCTTCCGAAAATTTTGGTTGGCCTTTGTATAGCATGGGCATTAATTATAATGGAACTACCATTAGTAGTGGACATATTGCAACTGGCATTGTTGCTCCATTAAAAAGTTGGACACCCGCATTTGCACCCTCTGGCTTAACATTTATCAATCACCCATCGTTTAGGGATTGGAATGGTAATTTATTAATGGGTAGCCTTGTTCGCCGTCATTTACTCATGGTAAAAATGACTGGTGGTGTACCTAGTAATGAAACCATTTTACTTGAAAATAATGGTCGCATACGAAATGTAAAAATGGGACCTGGAGGTAAAATTTATGTGAGTGTAGAAGATGGGGGAAGGTTGCTTGTGTTGAGTGCTAAGTAGCAATTTTCGACACTATTTGGCATAAAAAAACCTCAACTTTCGCCGAGGTTTTTTTAATGCCGCTGGAACGAGCCTTAAATTATTATCTAATGTCAGAGAATTCATCTATGTTATCTACTAATTTAGTTAGTCCTGATCCATCTATATTACAAGAATATATAGCATCTAAACTATTTTGATTTGAAGGGTTAGTATTTGCAACAAAGAAAAACTTTTTTCCGTCAGGTGATAATTGAATATTATCTTTTACTATTTCACCAGTTGAAGGAAGAGCAGAAATTGTAATTTTAACTTGCCCTGTGCCATCGTATTTTGATGTCCAAAATTCATTTGCTTTGTCTCCCCCTTTTGCAAAAACTAAAAGTCCTAAATTTTGTTGGGTACTTAATACGCCATCAGTAGTAACATTTAATCCTGTGCCTACAATTATGCCACCAAGCTTTGTCGATGTTGCAATTGGAAGTGTGTATGGAGTTGTATTCTGAGCTATTGATTCTTTTTCGCAACTAAGGTTAAAAACCAATACTGAGAATGAAAAAAGTAGCAATAAAAGTGAGCT
Organism: Bacteroidota bacterium; assembly: GCA_041173245.1. Lineage (GTDB taxonomy): Bacteria > Bacteroidota > Bacteroidia > Chitinophagales > Chitinophagaceae > Sediminibacterium. The sequence goes on from JBEDIY010000060.1 coordinate 13,513, forward strand.
TTTAAAAATTGTGTTCATATTATTATATTTTAGATATAAAAATAATAATAATATTTATTCTTTTGATTAATTATTTCATTTTTTAAATGATTTACTATTTAAGCCTGGGATTGTCGGCACCGTTGCACTCCGCCGCCGTCCCTTCCGCATTAAGCTAGCGCAAAGCCTTTTAACGCAACCTTTGGTTGCGTTAGTTTTTTTATGCATCATGCGTTTACGAAAGCAAGCTTGATTCACGTTTTCGGCATAAAAAAACCCCAACTTTCGTTGAGGCTTTGTGATCCCGCTGGGACTCGAACCCAGGACCCATACATTAAAAGTGTATTGCTCTACCAACTGAGCTACAGAATCTTCACCCTTCACAATCAATCACTTAATTGTTTCAGGAGTGCAAAAATAAGCGAATTAAAAAAATAGCCAAATAAATAGGGTTCTTTTTTACTTGATTTACCCACATTTCTCTAATAACACCCTTTTACTTACTTATTTTTGAACATAATTTGTTTTTATGGATCAAATGCAAGACAAAGTTGTGGTTATTACAGGTGGTTCCGACGGAATTGGGAAGGCACTTGTAGAACTTTATTTAAATAAGGGTGCTAAAGTGGCTACCTGTGCACGTAACTACCAAAAGCTCTATCAATTGCAATCGGCAAATACGGGTAAGCCATTATTTATTCATGCTACTGATGTAAGTAAAGAAATAGATTGCAAGGGTTTTATTGAGGCTGTAATAAAGGAGTTTGGTACCATTGATATATTAATCAATAACGCGGGTGTTTCAATGCGTGCACTGGTTCAAGATGTAGATTTTGAAACCATTAGACGTGTTATGGATATTAACTTTTGGGGCACTGTGTATTGTACCAAATTTGCGCTTGATCCTATTATTAAAAATAAGGGCACTATTGTGGGTGTATCATCTATTGCGGGATATAGGGGTCTTCCAGGGCGTAGCGGTTATTCGGCGTCTAAATACGCTGTTAATGGTTGGTTGGAAGCGCTTCGTACTGAGCTGCTGGAATCTGGCACCAATGTGATGAGGGTATGTCCAGGATTTACCAGTTCAAATATTAGAAATGCGGCTTTAAATAGTATAGGTGAATCGCAAGGGGAGTCGCCAATGGATGAAGGTGCCATGATGAGTTCCGAAGAATGTGCCGGTCATATTGCAAATGCCATTGAAAAGCGCAAACGTACGCTTGTGTTAACTTTTACAGGTAAACGCGCTGTATTTATGAATAAGTTTTTCCCTGCATTAGCCGATAAATTGGTTCGCAAGTTTTTCTTTAAAAATAACGAGCTAGTGAAATAATTTACAAGTAATTACGTTAACAATGAGGCATGCCCATTGTAACACTTTCTACAGATATTGGCCAACGTGATTTTTTGGTTGGCGCTATAAAAGGTCAGTTTTTACAGCTAGATCCTACCACCAACTTGTGTGACATCACGCATTATTTACCGCAAACCAACTTTCCGCAAGCCGCTTATGTTTGTGGAAACGCTATTAAGCATTTTCCGGGAGGTAGTTTTCACTGTATTTTAGTGAATCTATTTGAAGGAGCCACAGATTATGTACTCATGGCTAAATTTAACCAGCAGTATATTATTTGTCCTGACAATGGTCTTTTAACCATGATTACGGGTCAAAAGCCAACTGATCTTGTAGCGATTCCTTTAAATAATAAGCATACTTTACTTGAGATAACCGCTGTAATTGCTATGGCAATCAATAAAGTAAGTAAAACTGGTAATTTACTAGATGGGGGCGTTGCTATTCCCGCAATCAACGAAATATATCCATTACGACCTACCGTAGGGCCCGACTGGATTGAGGGTCAAATCCTATTTATTGATCAGTTCGAAAACGTAGTTATCAATATTACGGCTTCTGAATTTGCAGCTCAAGCTAATGGTCGTTCTTTTAAAATTGTTTTTAAGCGTAATGAGGTTATAGATAGTATCAGTGCCAATTACACCAGTGTAGCCGAAACCGATAAATTAGCCTGGTTTAACTCGGCAGGATATCTCGAAATCGCCCTTCGAAATGGAAACATGGCAGGACTCTTTGGACTGCAAGGTTTTAATGAACAAATGCAAAACAAAGGAGCCGCTTCAGATACCAATTGGTTTTATCAAACGGTTCGTGTGTTTTTTGAATAATTTGCCCAATTTTAGTTTAATTTTGCAACGCAAACGGCCAATAGGCCCTTAATAATCAAGTAATTTAGTTTTTATGGCATATGATGTAATTGTTATTGGTAGCGGACCTGGTGGATACCCAGCTGCTATTCGTGCTTCTCAATTAGGTTTTAAAGTAGCCGTTATTGAAAAGGAAAGCCTTGGTGGTGTTTGTTTAAACTGGGGTTGTATTCCTACCAAAGCCCTTTTAAAGAGTGCCCAAGTATATGAATATGTTAAGCATAGTGCCGATTATGGTATCAATGCAACTGGTACCCACGATTTTGGTGGTGTTATCAAGCGCAGCCGTGGTGTTGCCGATAAAATGAGCAAAGGAGTTCAATTCTTAATGAAGAAGAACAAGATTGACGTCATTATGGGCTATGGTAAAGTAGTATCAAAAGGAAAAGTAGAAGTGACTGCTGCCGATGGTAACAAGCAAATTCACGAAGCAAAATATATTGTTCTAGCTACTGGTGGTAGATCTAGAGAATTACCAAACCTAAAACAGGATGGAAAAAAAGTACTTGGATACCGTGAAGCCATGGTACTTGCTGAGCAACCAAAATCAATGATTATTGTAGGTAGCGGTGCGATAGGTGTTGAATTTGCGTACGTATATAATAGTATGGGTACAAAAGTTACCATCGTTGAATTTATGCCGCGTATTGTTCCGGTAGAAGACGAAGATATTTCTAAAGAATTAGAAAAGCAATATAAAAAACAAGGCATCGAAATTATGACCAACGCTTCTGTAGAATCATTAGATACTTCAGGTACTGGTGTTAAAGCACATGTTAAAAAGCAGGATGGTTCTATGGTAACACTAGAAGCTGATGTTGTTTTAAGTGCTGTTGGTGTAGTTGCAAATATTGAAAATCTTGGTTTAGAAGAAGCAGGTATTAAAGTTGATAAAGGAAGAGTGATTGTAGATAAATACCAACAAACATCTGTTGCTGGTGTGTATGCTATTGGGGATTGTTCTCCAGGTCAAGCACTAGCGCACGTTGCTGCTAAAGAAGGGATCAATGCCGCAGAGCATATGGCTTACCTCGAAAAAAAGCACCATCATTTACCAGACACAATTGATTACAACAATGTTCCTGGATGTACTTATTGCATTCCAGAAATTTCAAGTGTTGGTTACACCGAAAAGGCTGCTAAAGAAGCTGGCTACGAAATTAAAGTAGGTAAATTCCCATTTGTAGCAAGCGGAAAGGCAAGCGCAGCAGGTGCTACAGAAGGTTTTGTAAAAGTTATTTATGACGCTAAATATGGTGAGTTTTTAGGTTGTCACATGATTGGTATGAACGTAACCGAAATGATTGCAGAAGCAGTTGTGGCACGTAAATTAGAAACCACTGCGCATGAAATTTTAAATGCAATACACCCGCACCCAACAATGAGTGAAGGATTAAAAGAAGCAACTGCTGCAGCGTATGGCGAAGCAATTGACATCTAAGATCTAATCAAATAATAGGAGTAAGGCCGCAAGAAATTGTGGCCTTATTTTTTTTCAAAAACTTTGCGCAGTAAATCTGTGGTTCTTGCAGCAGGGTTGGCTCTAATATCTTTTTCCTGTGTAGCAATTTCGGTGTATATACCCGATAAAGATTTATCAGTTACATAGCCAACTAAATCAGGATTCATTTTTTTACCAATGAGTGGAATGCTATTATAGGTAGTTATTATTTTTTCCCAGTTTTTAGTGGCATTTACTTTATCAAGTGAAGTTTTAATAATGGGCGAAAAGCTTTGCGTAAGTGCAATGTTGGTTTTTGTTCTCAAATAAGCGGTTGCAGAGGTATCACTTCCTCTTAAAATATTGATACCATCGGTAATGGTCATTTCTTTAATTGCTGATGTAAAAATAGGAATGGCTGTTTTACAAGCATCTTCGGCGGCACGGTTCATAGTCACAATCATATCGTCTACGAGTTGGTTAAAGCCCAATCTTCTAAGTGTTGATTCTATTTTTTGAGCCTCTGGCGGCATGATAATTTTTAATGCAGCGTTTTCTAAAAAACCGCCTGGACTAGAAAGTTTTTGTGTACCTGTTTGTGCACCTTTTAACAAGGCTTCTTTTAAGCCACCTGCAATATCTTCTGTGCTTAATCCTGTTTTTGGTGACTCGAGTGAAGAAGTAGCTCTTTTAATTAAGTTACCTATTTTTTGTGCATGAAGGGTTTGAAAACCAATTAGGGCAAGTATTAAAACGTATTTCTTCATGATAAAGCATTTAAAGCCTAAAGGTACGTGACATAAGGGTCAATATTTGTGAATGTTTTGCTATAGTTAAGCCCCACTGTCCTTACCTTTGCAGCGCATAATTTAATAGCTTCATGAAATACGAGAAAGAGATAGGTAGACGCAAAAGTTTTGCCATTATATCGCATCCGGATGCGGGTAAAACTACATTAACAGAAAAGTTTCTGTTATTTGGTGGAGCTATTCAAACTGCAGGTGCTGTAAAAAGCAATAAGATTAAAAAACACGCCACTTCCGATTTTATGGAAATTGAACGTCAGCGTGGTATCTCGGTAGCTACATCGGTGATGTCTTTCGAATATAAAGACTTTTTAATTAATTTATTAGATACACCCGGCCACAAAGATTTTGCTGAAGATACCTACCGAACACTTAGTGCAGTGGATAGTGTTATTCTGGTAGTGGATAGTGTAAACGGGGTAGAGGCACAAACCAAACGCCTTATGGAAGTGTGTCGTATGCGTGACACACCCGTAATTGTTTTTATCAATAAAATGGATAGAGACGGTAAAAACAGATTTGATTTGTTAGAAGAAATTGAAAACGAACTACATATTTCGTTACACCCTATGACCTGGCCTATTAATAGTGGTAAAGAATTTAAAGGGGTATATAATTTGCATGACAGGAACCTTCGTTTGTTTACGGCTAGCACCAAAGCAGATGAAGAAGATATTGTTGCAATTGATGATTTACAAGATGCGTTACTAGAAACTAAAATAGGTAAGCGTGACGCTGATCAATTAAGAGAAGACGTGGAACTCATCGAAGGTGTATATGGCGCTCTAGATGCCCAAGATTATTTAACCGCGAAAGTAGCTCCTGTATTTTTTGGTAGTGCTGTAAATAATTTTGGCGTAAAAGAGATGCTAGATACGTTTATTAGAATTGCTCCCGTGCCGCGAAGCCGTGAAACTTCTAAACGACTAGTAGAAGTTGGAGAAGATAAGTTTAGTGGATTTATATTTAAAATTCATGCCAACCTAGATCCTAAACACAGAGACCGTATTGCTTTTATGCGCGTGTGTAGTGGACGTTTCGAAAGAAACAAATACTACCACCATGTAAGAAATGATAAAGAAATGCGCTTTAGCAATCCATATACTTTTTTGGCACGTACCAAAGATGTTATTGAAGACGCATACCCTGGTGACGTAGTAGGTTTATTTGATACCGGAAATTTTAAAATAGGTGATACCTTAACTGAAGGAGAAGATTTTTTCTTTACAGGCATTCCTACTTTTTCGCCAGAAATTTTTAAAGAGCTTGTAAATAAAGATCCCCTAAAAACAAAGCAATTAGAAAAAGGGATTAGTCAATTAACTGATGAAGGAGTAGCGCAGTTGTTTACACAGTTTGGTGGTAACAAAAAAATTATTGGTTGTGTGGGTGATTTACAATTTGAAGTCATTCAGTACAGACTCCTCCATGAGTATGGAGCAGCCTGCGAATTTAGAACCCTTCAATTTTATAAAGCCTGCTGGCTTACTTCTACTGTAGCTGGTAAGCTCGACGATTTTTTACGATTCAAGCAACAAAATGCTGCAGTAGATAAAGATGGTAATCCCGTTTATTTAGCACAAAGTGAATGGTTTTTAAACACCGAAATCACCAATAACCCAGATATTACTTTTCATTTTTCGAGTGAAATTCATAAATAATCCATGAAGTCAAAAACACTACATAAAGACAAGGTTAATATTATTACACTAGGCTGTAGTAAAAATTTAGTGGATAGTGAAGTGCTTAGCGGTCAGCTCATGGCTAGTGACATAGAAGTGGTACATGAAAACACTAAGCTAGACCACAATGTAGTAGTGGTAAATACCTGTGGATTTATTGACAAAGCGAAAGAAGAAAGTATCAATACCATTTTAGACCAACTCGAATTAAAGCGCAGGGGTAAACTAGATAAAGTATACGTAACCGGATGTTTGAGTGAAAGATACCGAGGCGATTTGGAGTCAGAAATGCCAGAGGTAGATGCTTGGTTTGGTACGATGGAACTTCCTTTAATGCTTAAAAAGTTTGATGTAGATTATAAAGCAGAATTAGTAGGAGAGCGATTTTTAAGTACACCGCAACACTACGCGTATTTAAAAATTAGTGAAGGTTGTAACCGTACCTGTTCATTTTGTGCCATTCCACTTATGCGTGGACAGCACGTTAGCCGAACCATCGAAGACCTAGTAATCGAAGCAGAAGGTCTTGTAAAAAAAGGCGTTAAAGAAATCATGCTTATTGCGCAGGAACTTACCTATTACGGATTAGACATTTACAAAGAGAGGTCACTCCCTAAATTATTACATGCCCTAGCAGATGTTAAAGGCATCGAATGGATCCGTTTGCATTATGCATATCCTAGTAAGTTTCCATTGGAAATTTTGGATGTAATGCGGGAGCGTTCAAATATTTGCAAGTACCTAGATATGCCGCTACAGCACGCTAGTAATAGCATGTTAAAAGCGATGAAGCGTAATATTACGCGTGAAGACATGTCTGTACTGATTAAAGAAATTAGAGCAAGAGTACCGGGTATTTGTTTGCGTACTACTTTAATTGCTGGTTTCCCTGGTGAAACAGAAGACGATATCGAAGAGCTAAAAGAATTTTTACAAGAACACCGTTTTGATAGGGTAGGTATATTTAGTTATAGCCACGAAGAAAACACTTCTGCCCATGATTTAGTAGATGACGTTCCTGCCGATGTTAAAGCAGAACGCGCTCAATCTATTATGGAAGTACAGCAAGAAATTTCGCTAGAAAAAAACCAAGAGAAAGTTGGCCAAATTCTAAAAGTAATTATCGACAAAAAAGAAGCGGGACGTTATTTAGGACGCACCGAGTTTGATAGCGTGGAAGTAGACAATGAAGTAGTTATTAATACCAAAAAGAAACTCACTATTGGAGATTTTGTTTGGGTAAAAATTACCAAAGCCTACGATTACGACATTGAAGGTGAACTAGTAGATAGTGAAGGTCGTTCTAAATAATGAAAGTAAAAAGTAGCAGCAAGTGAAACAATAAAGTATAAGATAATAAATACACTTGCGTTACTATAATAACCATTAATGCCAAACCAATCTTTTTGGAAATATAAAACCGCTACACCAATAGCCACTTTTACAACTTCTGAAATAAGTGCTTCGCCACTTCTATCCATCAGCTCTGTGTGCGCATATACAAAAGCAAAAATAAACAAGCCGTATACAAACATATTAGGATTACCAATTTGAGCAATATTACCAAACAGGTAACTGATAAATAAAAGTAGTGCTACAAGTTGCAAATACGACCAAATAACGAGGCTTTTAGTCTCGTTGGTATCGTACTTTTCAAAATGATATACGTCTTCAATTTTATCTACCGGGTATTTATCTTCAACATCTGCGGGTCTCCAACCAGTTGGCATAAACCAAATTTTTAATTTACTAGACCAACTTTTTGTTCGCCATGCATCTTTGATAAGTAACCATACATGTATGAAATTTATTTTGATAGGATTCCATGTTTGAACGGCTCTTGTAATACCGTAAACAGCAGGTACATTTGGATCTTCCTCTTTAAACGTACCAAATAATTTATCCCAAAAAATAAATATCTGCGCATAGTTTTTGTCTAGGTATTCTTTATTGATAGCATGATGCACTCTATGATGCGAAGGCGTTACAATAATTTTTTCTAAAAAGCCCATATTGCCAATATGTTGTGTGTGGTACCAAAACTGAGCAAACAAATGAAGTGGTGCTACAATCGCAATTACTTTTGAAGACACTCCTAATAATGCAGCTGGTAATAAAAAAATCACAAATATTTTTACAATTGACGAAATGCTTTGACGTAAAGCGCAGGCCAAATTGTATTCTTCACTACTGTGGTGAATAATATGATTGTTCCAAAATATATTGTATTGGTGTGCAATTCTATGGATCCAATAGCCAGCAAAATCAAGTGCCATAAAAGCAATAATATAGGTTAGAGGGCCGTCTGGTACTTTGGTTAAAGACCAGTGCTCCACCATCCAGCCGTAACTTATTACGGCAATGCTAAGCCCAAGTACATCTTTGGTTACATTGGTAACACCAGAACTCAAGCTAGCAATCATATCAAATGTTCTAACGGTTTCTTTACCTTTTAAAACGCCATACCATTTTTCTATAAGTACAAGTAGCAAAAATGCCGGCATGGCAATCAGTAATATTTTACCATAGCTTTCCATAACAAAACGGGCTTTATTAAAATGGCCCTAACAAATGTAACTATTCTAGCGAATCTTACGTTATTTGCTGCCCTTGTTGTAATTTTAACCCTAATTATGATTAAAGCTGCCGAGCAAGTTGCCTATCCTTTAACGGGCTATTTTTCTAAGCTGGTTTCTGATTACCTAGAAGCCAACCAGAATATAGCACCTTTTTATACCCATCCGCCTAATTTGGAAGGGATAAAGGAAGCCATTGCAGCACGCAATAATTTTAATACACCAAGAGCTGCGCTTGTTGATGCACTCACGTTGCAGTACCAGTCAATTTCTTTAACAGAATTGGTTAAAGCTAACATTGCATCTTTAGGATTAGCAAATACATATACTATTACAACAGCACACCAACCTAATTTATTAACGGGGCCGCTTTATTTTATTTATAAAATAGCCCATACGGTGGCGCTTGCAAAATCATTACAAAAGCAAATCCCGGAGGCAAATTTTGTACCTGTGTATTACATGGGATCAGAAGATGCCGATTTAGACGAGCTTGGTTTTATCAATGTAGGTGGTCAAAAACTTGTTTGGGAAACAAACCAAAAAGGCGCCGTTGGCCGAATGCTGGTTGATGCTAAATTAATAGCCCTCATTAAACAAGTAGAAGGTCAAATAGGTGTTTCTAGCCAAGGTGCAAGCTGGGTGTCAATATTAAAAGAAACATTTACGGTTGGTAAAACAATTGCACAGGCAACACTTGAAATTGTAAATCATCTTTTTGGTGAATATGGTGTAGTAATTGTACAGCCGGATTCAGAAGCATTAAAATCACTATTTACAAGTGTAATTGAAAAAGAATTAACCACTAGATTTTCCAATAAAGCCGTACAGCAAACCATCAAAAATTTAAGTGCTCATTATAAAGTACAGGCTGCTGGTAGGGAAATTAATTTATTTTATTTACAAGCTGATAAAAGAGAACGCATTGTTCAAACAGATGCAGGCTATGAAGTAACTCCTTTAGGACTAAGCTTTACCAAAGAACAAATTTTAGCAGACGTACAAAATAATCCAGCAAATTATAGCCCCAATGTTATTTTGAGGGGTGTTTTTCAGGAAACTATTTTACCAAATATCGCATTTATTGGAGGAGGAGGAGAACTTGCTTATTGGTTAGAACTTAAACAAGTTTTTGCTGAAGCTGAAGTGCCTTTCCCAGTATTATTGTTGCGTAATTCATTTTTACTAGTGCCGGCCAAACAAGCTCTGCAGTTACAAAAGATGCATATTAACACCATCAATTTATTTAAAGGACGCCCGCAAGTAATTATAGATAGTTTTGTAAAAGCGAATTCGGTGCATCATTTACAAATTAATGCTCAAATAGCTGCCATAGAAGCGCAGTATGCAAATATTAAAGAACAGGCAGCAGCAATTGATGCAAATTTGGTGGATCATATTGAGGCATTATCCCACAAACAAGCACAAAAGTTATTACAGGTTCAAAAGAAAATGCTTCGTGCCGAAAAAAGAAAGTATGAAGTGGAGCAACAGCAAATAACAAAAATTATGGAGCAGTTGTTTCCGGGCGGAAGCCTCCAAGAACGTACCGAAAATATAGCCGATTGGTATAAAATTTATGGCACCCATTTTGTGCGTGCCATAATAGAAAATTCTGATGATTTTAGTAAAGGATTTACCCTTTTATATCTTAACGATTAGTATCTAAACGATGAGCCTTAATTATTAGACATCGAAACTATTGTTCCAATCTGATTTTAATTTGTTCACTTTTTCTGTAACCTCGTTACTTAAATTGTTTTTGTAAGTAGCAATTGTATTTGAAACTGTTTCGTTTGTACTTCCTACTATTTGAGCCGCAAGTATGCCAGCATTTTTTGCTCCATTAAGTGCAACAGTTGCTACTGGAACACCACTAGGCATTTGCAAAATTGAAAGAACAGAATCCCAACCATCAATTGAATTAGATGATTTAATAGGCACCCCAATAACGGGTAGGGTAGTAATGGAAGCTATCATTCCAGGTAAATGAGCGGCACCACCTGCGCCTGCTATAATAACTTGCAAGCCTCTTTGTTTTGCAGTAGTTGCATACTCAACCATACGTATAGGTGTGCGGTGTGCAGATACCACGGTTAATTCAAATGGGATATTAAACTGCTTTAAAATATTGGCAGCATCTTGCATAATTGCTAAATCACTGTCGCTTCCCATAATTATACCTACAATTGGTTGGACGGTACTCATAATGATAGTTTAAGTTGCAAATTTACTTAATTTTTTACCTCAAAGCCAAAATCGTAAGCAGAAGTAGGTTTTAGATATACCGCTGCTTTTGCATCTGTGATGGTGATTTTAATAGAAGTGGTTGTAATTGAATCAAAAGTGGCAATCTTTTTACGGCCAATAGTAGTACCATCAAATATTTTGAAATAATTATTGGTCTTTCCAAAAGCACTTTCTTCTTTAGCTTCTATCGTAAAAGTTTTAACACGTTGACCATGTTCAATTAACTCCTGTAAAACAACCGCATTAAGCTTTGTAGCTTTCTTAAAGGTATACGTTAAAGTTACAAGTCCATTCGCCGTTGTTTTTGTTGCTGGTGTCATACCTACTAACAAGTTTTTCTTAAATGCTTTTTCTCGAAGCGCAGCAAAACCCACAAGTGATGCAGAGTCTGCTTCATGAAAAAGTCCACGTCTATCAGGAGGAACATTTAATAATAAGTTGCCACCATTACCCACAGATTTTAAAAATAAATTAAATAGGGTATTGGGAGATTTTACTTTGTTGTCTTCTTTGGCATGGTAAAACCATCCTGGTCTAATAGATACATCGGCCTCTGCAGGGATCCATAATTTACCATTTACATTACCTTGGTTAAGCGTGTCTTCTGGTGGACCACCATGACCTCTATAAAAACCAGCCGTATCTAATAAGTTCCAATTGGTATTGCCAATGATGCCACGCTCATTTCCACACCATCTGATGCTTGGCCCAATGTCACTAAATATCATGAGATGCGGCTGATAGGCAAATGCCGAATCTTCAAAACGTCTAAATGTGTATTCTTGTTTCTTGCCATTTGGGCCTTCACCGTTTGCACCATCCCACCATAATTCAAAAAATTTACCATAGCCAGTTAATAATTCTTTCATGGTAGCAATGTAAATATCATTGTATTTAGGCGTACCATAATCGGGGTGGTTTCTATCCCATGGAGAAATATAAACACCCATTTCTAGACCCCCTTTTTTACATGCATCAGATAACATGCGAACTACATCACCTTTGCCTTCTAACCACTTGCTTTCTCTTACCGTGTGTGTGCTATATTTAGTAGGCCACAAGCTGAAGCCATCATGGTGTTTAGCTGTTAATATTATACCCTTTGCTCCAGCTAGTTTTGCAACGCGCACCCATTGGTTACAATCAAGCTGGGTAGGTGCAAAAACAGTTGGATCTTCTTTACCATCACCCCATTCTTTATCGGTAAAAGTGTTAGGGCCAAAATGTATAAACAAATAAAATTCTTTTTCGTGCCAAGCCAAATGCTCTTTGGTAGGCACTGGTAACACGGGTTTGATTTTTTGCGCAAATCCAATGGTGTTTAGTAACACAAGAAATGCAAGCATTGTTTTTTTCATAGTGGCTATTATTGAAGTTGTCTTTTATAGAGTTGAATGGTGTTATGTAATCCTAAATATAAGGAATCACACACAAGTGCGTGTCCAATACTTACTTCATTTAAATGCGGTACGGCATTTTTAAAATAAGCTAGGTTTTGAAGGTCTAAATCATGACCTGCATTAATTCCTAAGCCAAGTTTATATGCCAGACTTGCGGCTTCTGTATAAGGTACAATCGCTGCTTCTTTGTGTCCTTTTGCAAAAGAAGTTGCATATGACTCGGTATAAAGTTCGATGCGGTCGGTACCGGTAGTGGCAGCAGCTTCTACCATAGCTGAAATAGGGTCTACAAAAATTGAAACCCGAATGCCTGCATTTTTAAATTGCGCAATGGTTTTTATTAAATAGTCTTGATTTTTAATGGTATCCCAACCATGATCACTGGTGAGCTGACCCTGCACATCTGGCACGAGTGTTACTTGGTGTGGTTTCGTATCTAGTACTAGCTTAACAAATTTTTCTTCGGTAGGATTGCCTTCTATATTGAACTCAGTAGTAAGTACCTTTTTTAAATCATGTACATCTTTGTACGTGATATGACGTTCGTCTGGTCTAGGGTGAACCGTGATACCATCGGCGCCAAATTTTTCGCAATCAAGGGCAACTTTTATAACATCAGGGTTGTTGCCGCCTCTTGCATTCCGTAAAGTGGCAATTTTGTTGATGTTTACACTTAAATGGGTCATGTTGTAAAAATACTAAAATCTTGACTCCTTATGCATTAAATTGCAGGCAATTATCCCGAACTATATCGATTCAAAATTGTTAATTTAGCATGTCTTATCCATCTTTAGAAGCCTGTTTATTTGATTTAGAAAAAGCGGGTCATTTAATACGCATTAAAGAAGAGGTTGACCCCAATTTAGAAATGGCAGCCATTCACCTTCGTGTCTATGAAATGGGAGGGCCTGCTATTTTGTACGAAAACGTTAAAGGATCAAAATTTAGGGCGGTTTCAAACATTTTTGGAACACTTGAAAGAAGCAAATACATTTTTAGGCATAGTTTAGATGCCGTTAAAAAGCTCATTAAACTAAGAAATAATCCGGTTGATGCCATCAAGCATCCAATCGATAATTTTACAGCTGGCCTCGCTGCCATCAAAGCTTTGCCTTTAAAAAATCCAATCAATCAGCCAGTTACTTATCAAGAAATTAATATTTCAGATTTGCCTCTTATTAAGCATTGGCCAAAAGACGGCGGTGCATTTGTAACACTTCCACAAGTATATACCGAAGATATTGACAAGCCAGGTATTTTTAATGCCAACCTTGGTATGTACCGAATACAGCTTACAGGTAATGACTATGCATTAAATAAAGAAATAGGACTCCATTATCAATTACATCGTGGTATTGGTGTACATCAAACCAAGGCCAATAAAAAAGGACAACCATTAAAAGTGAGTTGCTTTATTGGAGGCCCGCCATCACATAGCGTTGCAGCTGTAATGCCGCTACCAGAGGGTATTAGCGAAATGACTTTTGCAGGATTATTAGGATCCCGTAGGTTTAGATACGCCTACAAAGATGGCTTTTGCTTAAGTACAGATGCGGATTTTGTAATTACTGGAGAAGTGTATCCAGAAGAAAACAAACCTGAAGGCCCTTTTGGAGATCATTTGGGTTATTATAGTTTACAACATTCATTTCCACTCATGCGTGTTCATAAAGTGTACGCAAAAAAAGATGCTATCTGGGCTTTCACAGTTGTTGGTCGTCCGCCACAAGAAGACACCAGTTTTGGACAACTCATCCATGAAATTACAGGTGATGCGATACCTCAAGAAATACCTGGTTTAAAATCGGTACATGCGGTTGATGCTGCTGGCGTGCACCCTTTATTATTAGCCGTGGGTAGTGAGCGTTACACGCCTTATACACCCACCAAGCAACCTGCCGAACTATTAACCATTGCGAATCATATTTTAGGAACTGGTCAATTAAGTTTGGCTAAGTTTTTATTTATTACAGGTTCTGATACTAATAATATTGATGCACAGGATACGCTTTCATTTATGACTTATTTACTAGAGCGTATTAACCTTTCCAGAGATGTTCATTTTTATACGAACACTACCATGGATACCCTTGATTATTCTGGAACGGGTATTAATAGTGGGAGCAAAGTAGTTTTTGCAGCTTATGGCGATAAAATAAGAACACTTACAGACACAATTCCTGATGTTTTAAATACGCTAGAAGGCTTTGGTAGTATAGGTTTGGCGATGCCCGGCGTAATTTGTATTACAGCTCCTACTTATACAAATGCGCAAGATGCAGAATCGCAAGTGAACCAATTAAATGCGCAATTATCACATGCAAATGAAGCATTAGCAGGCACTGCTATTATTGTGCTTTGCGATGATGCTGGTTTTACTGCACAAACACTGAATAATTATTTATGGGTTACGTACACAAGAAGTAATCCTTCCCATGATATGTATGGTATTGGATCTTTTACGCAAAATAAACATTGGGGATGTACAGGACCACTTGTAATTGATGCTAGAATTAAGCCACATCATGCACCTGTTTTAATAAAAGATGAAGCCGTACAAAAACGCGTTGACCAGTTATTTGAAAAGGGTGGAAGTCTTTATTCGCTAAGTTCTACCCAGGTATGATCGGCGAGTAAACGAACACTTGAAATAAATTGTTTAAAAGGCCCGTGACCGCCCCATTCTCCTGGTGATACTAAAGAGAGCATATGGTTGCCATCATTTTTCTCATACAAATGATAGGTATGTCCTATTTGAGGTTTGAATCCAAGCTTTGCTTCGTAAATCATTAAACTTAATTCTTTGCGTTTTCTAATTTCTTGAGCTTGCTTTGCTAGTAACTCAATTTGTTGCTTGATTTGATCAAGCTGCATATTGGTTTGCTCTTCCATGGCCCACAAAGCCTTGTGTTTGATAACACCTTCTTTGGTGGGTCTGATAGCAACGCCTGCAGCCGATGCAGCATAAGGCATTACACTTAATTGCTTGTGGTAAATTTCTATGTTTGCGAATGCCTCACCATCTGCTTTTGTCCCTTTTTGAGTAATCTTTAAATAGCCGTTGGCTAGTATTTCATGCGTTACATCTAGGACCGTAATTTCTTCTTTAATAAAACGGGTAACAAGGGTAGAAGCGTTTGGTATTTCTGCAAACAAAGTGTCAGCTAATATTTGGTTATCAAATGCACGTAATGTGGCATCTGGTACTACTTCGTGTTGGGTATAAAATGCCTCATTTTCGATACTTACCCAGTTGCTACTAATTAACAGGGTATGCCCATTATTGATACTCTCAATTTTATAATTTCCGCTCTTGGGAGCAAGTCCGTGTTCGAATATGCATTTTTCAGGAAAAAGTTGCCAGCTGGCTAGAAAATTATAAGCTTGAACCATAGAATGATGTTAATATTTGTATAACAATATGGCTTGGTAAAGGTTGTAAATAATGTAAAATATATTAGTTCAGTTGTACAAAATCAGGCCTGCGCATAAGCTGGCTATTATACCTAAATCGTAACCCAGTTGTAAGGCTTACATTTAATGGGGTCATGTTAGATATGGTACGCGGATAATAGTACGCTTTAAGCTCAATGGTTCCAAAAACTAAATTTTCATTTCTGGTTCTGCAGCCTAACCCAAGTGCTGTGTAAATGCTACCTTTTTCAATAGCCTCTCCAATCAATTTTATATAGCTACTGTTCACAAACATAAATGGCGCAAAGCTAAACCCATAGTACTTAACCATGTTGTAATACACCGACTCAATATTACATGACAATCTTGTAGCAGCTTGAATATTGTCATTTTTAAAAGTTGGAATTCCATATTCGCTTCTTAAATAAATAGGCTCATTTAATATGGTATTCACTTGTTGTGTTACACTAATTTGAACAAAATTTCTTTTGGACCATTTTGGATTTGATAACTTTTTAAGTGTTGTAAAATAATTGACGGCACTTAAAAAACTGATATCCTCTAAAGATCCATTGTGCAAGTAGCCGCCCAATTTTAGTATAAAATTGGTATAATTCTTTTGTTCTGAAAAATAGTCTCTCTCGTAATCAATACCTAAATAGGGTCTTGTTTTAGTATTCCGTTGTGTTAAGCCACTTACCACCGAAAAGCTATATCCTTCAGGCACATCCTCATTTCGACCAAAACCATAAATGTAACTCGTGTGGTAATATTCTTGTTTAAATATGTTAAAGGCAATCAGTCCAGCGTCAATATTACTATAGTGAATATTATATTTAATATTTGCTGTATCAGGAATTTCACTAAATCTTTTTGACATAGCTCGAAAACTTATAAACTTTCGAAGTCTTGTTTGTAAATTATCTTTTACCCTAAGTCCAGCTCCAATATTAATACCCATCCACCCATCCATCATACCATAGGCGTACTTGTACATATGTTGGTAGGGGACCCTAGTGTTATACGTATTACTAGACGCGTATGTTCCAAATTCAAATCCACCGGTAAAAATATGATAGGGGCTAACAAGGGGTAAATCACCTTTTATGTAACGTGCATATTCTTCTCTTCGGCCACTATTAAATGCTGGCTTAATTTTATCGATGCCAAAAGTGAGGTTAAAAAAACTGCCCATAAAATTACGTTTGATGTATTCAAAACCAGTTGCGGCTAAGGGTCGTCTATCTAAATCGTAAAGTGCATTAATTTGAATTTTATCACCAAGCCCAAAAATATTATTGTGGTTGATTTCTGCATTAAAAGATTGAATGCTTCCAATATTGCCACTTCCACCAAATGGGAATATATCTTTCCACTGGATATTCATGATAACACCATTTGAATCGGTAGGGTCGATGGAGGCAACAATCCTTGCATCCTGAATAAATGCGAGTTCTCTTAAAAACTTTTCATTATCAGCAATCAGATAAGGATACAATGTATCACCTGTATTGAAAAATAAATTTTTGAGCATTGTTTTATTTGTCGTGCTATTATAAAGCGCTTCTTCTAGGGCTCTTATAATTTTTTTGCCAGATGGCATGGTATCATTAAAAGATATTTCATACGAAACACTATTCACCTGAATTTGATTGATTATTTTTCCTTTATACTTTGTAAAGGGCGATTCGTTTTTTATAACACCCGAATTATTTTGCATCTCAAATAGTGGAGCATCAATCCAAATAGCATCACCCAGTTTTTTAAATATTCCTTTTTTACTACGCAATAAAATTGTGGAATCTCGTAAGCTATGGGGGGTGCTATCATCTTGCGCATAAACTTGATCACTTATTATGATAAGTGATACTAGAAATACGAGTATGTGACAACAGCAACGATTCATGTAAAATAGGGGCAAAAAACAAATGCCCAACCATAAAGGTCGGGCATTTTTTAAATCCGGGGGAACTATTAATATCTGTAAGAATCAGACTTAAATGGACCATGTTGTGGTATACCTAAATAAGCTGCTTGTTCAGTAGTTAGTTCGTCTAGTTGAGCACCCACTTTAGCAAGGTGTAAACGTGCAACCTTCTCATCTAAATGTTTAGGTAAAACATACACTTTGTTTTCATAGTTCTTATGGTTTGTCCATAATTCTATTTGAGCAAGTGTTTGGTTAGAGAAAGAGTTACTCATTACAAATGAAGGGTGACCTGTTGCACAACCTAAATTTACAAGTCTACCTTCTGCTAATACAATAACATCTTTACCATCAATATTGTAAAGATCTACTTGAGGCTTAATGGTATCTTTTGTATGACCATAGTTTGTATTTAACCAAGCCATATCAATTTCAATATCAAAGTGACCAATATTACAAACAATGGCCTTGTCTTTCATTACTCTAAAATGCTTTTCGTTGATCAAGTCGCGACAACCAGAAGCGGTAACAACAATATCAGCTTCTTTAACTGCATCAATCATACGCTTCACTTCGTAACCATCCATAGCAGCTTGTAAAGCACATATAGGATCAATTTCTGTTACAATTACACGGCAACCAGCACCACGTAAAGAAGCTGCAGAACCTTTACCTACGTCACCGTAAGAACCAACTACAGCAACCTTTCCAGCCATCATAACATCAGTAGCTCTTCTAATCGCATCTACTAAAGACTCTTGACAACCGTACTTATTATCAAATTTAGATTTTGTAACAGAGTCGTTTACATTGATAGCTGGCATTGGTAAAGTACCTTTAGCCATACGCTCGTATAAACGGTGAACACCTGTCGTTGTTTCTTCAGATAAACCTTTAATACCATCAACAAACTGAGGGTATTTATCGAGTACCATATTGGTTAAATCACCACCATCATCTAAAATCATATTTAATGGACGGTCTTCAGAACCAAAAAATAATGTTTGTTCGATACACCAGTCACCTTCTTCAACGGTTTGACCTTTCCAAGCAAATACACCAACACCTGTTGCAGCGATAGCAGCAGCGGCTTGATCTTGTGTTGAAAAGATATTACAAGAACTCCACTTTACTTCTGCACCTAATGCAGTTAAAGTTTCAATGAGTACAGCTGTTTGAATCGTCATGTGTAAGCAACCCGCAATACGAGCTCCCTTTAATGGTTGACTTGGTCCGTACTCTTCACGGATACTCATTAAACCTGGCATTTCTGCTTCAGCTAATCTGATTTCTTTACGGCCCCAATCTGCAAGACTGATATCCGCTACTTTGTGTTTTAAACTAAAGTCGATAGACGAAAGTGATGACATAATTACTTATTTAGATTATTTATGAAGTGCAAAGGTATATTTATAGTATTTAATTCTAAAAATATATTTATAAATAGAATAAAGTATTATATTTGACTTATAATATAGAACAAACACACATTTTATGCCTCAAAAAACTAGTCAAAAAGAAGATTCCACTATTGCAAACGGTTTAGATAGCAAAGATCTCGCTATTTTAAAGCTATTGCAAGCCAACGCAAGAGCCACCGTTAAGGAAATTGCTGATAAAGTAGGGCTTAGTACCACGCCAGTTCATGAACGCATTAAAAGGTTAGAAGAAGAAGGTGTTATTACCCAGTATGCAACGCTGGTTGACCCCAATAAAGTTAAAAAGGGCTTAACCGTTATTTGTTACGTTTCTCTTAAACAACACAATAAAAATGCAGGCGCCCGTTTTATTAAAAGTATTTTAGAAATGCACGAAGTAATCGAGTGCTATAATATTTCTGGTGAATTTGATTTTATGCTAAAAGTAGTAGCAGAAAACATGGATGACTATTATAATTTTCACGTTAATAAATTGAGTGAAGCAGATAATATTGGTCATGTGCAAAGTGTATTTGTTATGGGCATTATCAAGCAAACCCACGTGCTGGTGTACTAATAACTCAGTTTTAATTCCATAATATAGTCATCCATAATATACCCGCCGCCAATTTCTAAAATTGAGGCTTCTCTGACAGAAAAGCCAAGCTTACTATAAAAATGCTGGGCATTGTTTTGTTTGTTGACTTGTAAATACAAACAGTTAGCTACTAGCGATTTTGCGAAGTCAATTGTTTTGAAAAGTAACGCTTTACCGGCTCCTGTTTTTTGTTCCGTTGGCAAAACATATAATTTATTAAGCTTACAAGTATTGTCTTCCTCTTTTGATACAGAAGCAAACCCAATAGCTGTGTTATTGTGTTCTGCAATATAAAATTGATGTCCTTTATTGATTTGCTCAAGTAAAGAGGTATCACTATACATCATGTCTAACATATAATCTAACTGAGCTTTACTAATGTATGTGCCATAAGCAACAGGCCAAGTAATGCTTGCTATTTCTTTAATAGTAGCAATATCATCTTTGCTAGCCTCTCTAATATTTAATACGGTAGACATTATTTAATCTGTAACATTTTTGATTTTTTGCGCTTTGTTAATTGCTTAGAAGCCAAGTGGCAAATGATGGCAGAGCTAGTGCCAACAAGCGCACCCATGATAACATCAGAAGGGTAGTGCTGACCTAAATAAATACGGGAATAACCAACACCGGCGCTCCATACAAAAGCAGGCACTGCAACGTGCCATTTTTTTGTAGCTAATGCAAGCGATGTAGCAGTTGCAAAAGCACTACTCGTATGCCCCGATGGAAATGCGAAATCTGATTTTATTTTATCTGGAAAAATACCAGTGTAGGTATGATAAGGTCTTTCTCTTTTTACCACATTTTTTAATAGGGTAGTAGAAGCGGTATTTAAAATAATTGCTGCAGCTATATAAGCAGCTTTTTGCTTTAACGCTTTGTTGTCATGTATCATTCCAGCCACAAAATAACCTACAGGTACACCCACACTTATGTATTTCGAAGTATTAGAGAGGTTGTTCCAAACGGCACTATTTGGGTTACTAGGATTGATACGTCTTAACGTATTAAGTTCAGACATAGACTGCGCCTGCAAAGCGTTTAGTGTAAAAAATAATAATGTTACCAGCAATAATAATTTACGCATTACAACAATTTGGATGATTATAATGATTGTAAACTTTCTTCTATGGTTGCAATTCTGGCTATAGCGTCAGCTTGTTTTTGTTGTTCAAGTGCTACTACATCCGGTTTTGCATTTTGTACAAAACGCTCGTTGCTTAATTTTTTTGAAACACTTTCTAAGAACCCTTTTTGATAAGCTAGATCCGCTAAAAGTGTTGCCTTTAAAGCAGTTGCATCAAGCTCGATACTTGTTTCAATAAAAAATTTATCTTTTTCTACAGCTACAACAATGGTATTATCAATACTGCTATTTGTGTAGGAAATGCTTGTTGCATTAACTTGTTTGCACAAAATTGATTCAATGGCTTTATACGTACTGTTGTTGCCTGTTTGAATATGCAGTGTGATTGTGTCTTTAGGCTTTAATTGATTTTTATTTCTAGCATCACGAAGTGCAGATATCACTTGTTTTAAAAGCTCACCGCCTGCGACAATTTCTGGATTCGATTGCTTAACAGAAGCTGCCATTTTATTACATAAATCATCCTGCTTAGGGCTTATTAAATGATAAATTTCTTCGGTA
The DNA here is from genome assembly GCA_041173245.1 of Bacteroidota bacterium. Taxonomy (GTDB): domain Bacteria; phylum Bacteroidota; class Bacteroidia; order Chitinophagales; family Chitinophagaceae; genus Sediminibacterium. Next base: position 34,881 of record JBEDIY010000060.1, read on the forward strand.
ATAAATGGCATGAATGGATGCAGCATGTGCATCATTTCATTCAAATAATGAACCGTTTTATCGTATACTTCTTTTGAAATAGGTTGTTCAAAACCTGGTTTAATCCACTCTAAATACCAGCTGCAATAATCATCCCAAATAAGCGAGTAAATTGTTTTAAGTGCTTCTGATAATTTAAAGCCATTTAATAAAACATCTACTTCTTGTTGGACTTGCGACAATCTATTTTCAAACCAATCCATCGCAAATTTTTCATTTTGCGCATCTAAGTTGCTATGAATTCTTTTTTCCCAACCCTGTATTAGTTTAAGAACGTTCCAAAGCTTGTTGTTAAAATTTCTACCTTGTTCAAGTGCCGATTCGTCAAATAAAATATCATTACCAGCAGGAGAAGATATCATAATGCCAAACCTCACAGCGTCTGCTCCGTATACATCAATGAGTGCTAATAAGTCTGGCGAATTGCCTAAGCTCTTGCTCATTTTTCTACCTTGCTTATCCCTTACAATACCTGTAAAATATACATGCTCAAAAGGTTTTTGATCCATGTATTCATGACCCGCCATAATCATACGTGCTACCCAAAAGAAAATAATTTCCGGGGCTGTTACAAGCGTTTGTGTTGGGTAATAATATTTTACTTCTTCGTTACCAGGATTAGATAAACCTTTAAATACTTCAAATGGCCATAACCAACTTGAAAACCAGGTATCTAAACAATCTTCATCTTGCTTGATATCAGATAGGGTAAGGGACGCATTTTTTTCTTGTAACATTAAAAGTGCTTCATTGGCGTTTGCAGCAACAGCAACAGTACCATCAGGTGCATACCAAGCTGGAATGCGGTGACCCCACCAAAGTTGTCTACTAATACACCAGTCCTTGATGTTTTCCATCCAGTGACGGTACAAGTTTTTAAACTTTGCCGGATGAAACTGAATGGCTTCTTCCATAACGGATCCTAATGCAGGTGTTGCAATTTCTTTCATACTAACCCACCACTGTAAACTAAGCCTAGGCTCCACCATGGCATCCGTTCTTTCTGAAAAACCTACTTGGTTGGTGTATGCTTCTACTTTATCTAATAAACCTGCTTCGCTTAAAATAACTTCCATTTTCCCCCGCACATCAAGCCTATCCTCACCAATAAAAAACTGTGCTGCTTCAGACATGGTGCCATCATCATTGAGGGTATCAATTACTTCTAAATTATATTTTTGACCTAATTGATAATCGTTGATATCATGCGCTGGCGTTACTTTTAAAGCACCTGTTCCAAAATCAAGTGTAACATATTCATCCGTAATAATGGGTACACGTCTATTAATGAGTGGAACAAAAACAAATTTACCGTGGAGGTGTTTGTAGCGTTCATCTAATGGGTTAACGCATACTGCAGTGTCACCAAAAATAGTTTCTGGCCTTACGGTAGCAATGGTTACAAAATCATTACTGCCCTCAATGGCATATTTGATATGGTATAATTTGCTCTGAACTTCTTTGTAAATAACTTCTTCGTCAGATAACGCTGTTTTGGCCTTAACGTCCCAGTTAATCATTCTTTTACCTCTGTAAATATGTCCTTTTTTGTGGAGGTCTAAAAACACTTGAATCACAGATTTATAATAATCTGGATCCATGGTAAATGAAGTACGATCCCAGTCTAAACTACAGCCCATTTTTTTTAGCTGTTGTAAAATAATTTCACCATATTTTTCTTTCCATTCCCATGCATATCCTAAAAATTCATCTCTAGATAAACTTGATTTGGTAATGCCACGCTCTCTAAGCATAGCCACCACTTTTGCCTCTGTGGCAATAGAAGCATGGTCGGTTCCGGGTACCCAGCAGGCATTTTTACCTTGCATACGGGCACGTCTAATTAATATATCCTGGATGGTATTGTTTAGGCAATGACCCATATGCAAAACGCCGGTTACATTGGGTGGAGGCATGACTATCGTATATGCCTCGCGATCATCTGGGGTACTTTTAAAATAACCCTTTGATAGCCAATGTTGGTACCATCGCGCTTCTGTTTCATTTGGGACATAATTCTTACTCAATTCCATGCTCAAAACTTTGTTGCGAAAGTACAAAAAATGGGTGTGTTTTTTTTTATTTGTCTTGCACCCTTAAAAAAGCGAATTTGAGCCCTCAATTCAGTGTTTTGAAATTTGCAGTAGTTGATATAGAAACCACAGGGGGATTCCCGTCGCAACATGGGATAACCGAGATAGCCATTGTTTTGCATGACGGTGATCAGATAGAGGGCATCTATGAAACGCTCATTAACCCGCACCAGCCCATTCCGCCATTTATAGCCAATATGACCGGCATAAGCAACCAAATGGTAGCAGCGGCGCCATCATTTGATAAAGTGGCTGCCAATATCTTTAATTTATTGGAAAACAGGGTATTTGTAGCGCATAACGTCAATTTTGACTATTCTTTTGTGCATCATCACTTACAAGTTGCTGGTTTTCAATTAGAAGTACCAAAATTATGTACGATTAGACTAAGTAGAAAGGCTTTCCCTGGGTATAAAAAGTATGGATTGGGTCATTTGTGTCGTACCCTAGATATTCAAATTGAAAATAGACATAGGGCTGGGGGTGATGCAAAAGCAACGGCACAAATTCTTGATCTTGTGATTCAGAATAATGGAAGAACACTCATTTCCGAATTGATAAAAAGACATTAATTATTAAAATTTCAAGTGTATTTATGGGTTCTTTTGCTCCAACTATTGCCTCACAATTAAACATCAAGGTTTCACAAGTTCAAGCGGTTTTAGATTTATTTGGTGAGGCGGCAACCATTCCTTTCATAGCCCGTTATAGAAAAGACAAAACAGGCGGATTAGATGAAGTTCAAATTCAACAAATCGAAGAAGCCTCTAAATTTTTAAAAACGTTTACAGAACGTAAAGATTTTATCGAAAAAGCCATTACAGAGCAGGGGAAGATGACGGATGAGCTTCAAAAAAAATTAGACAATGCTACAACGCTAGCTGCACTCGAAGATATTTACTTGCCTTACAAGCCTAAGCGTAAAACAAAAGCACAAACAGCCAAAGAAAATGGATTGGAGCCACTTTCAATTACAATGTTAGCGCAAGGATCAGAAGATGTGGAACAAACAGCAGCGCAGTATTTGAATGATAAAATAACAACCTCCGAAGAAGCACTTTCCGGCGCTAGAGATATTATAGCAGAGCTTATTAACGAAAACGATGTAGTACGTGCTAAAATGCGTTTACTATTTGAACAAACGGCTTGTATTCAAACCAAAGTTTTATCGGATAAAGAAACGGAAGGTATTAAGTACAAAGACTATTTTGATTTTTCTGAACCGATACATAAAATACCATCGCATAGAACCATGGCCATACTCCGTGGTTTTTTAGAAGGTGTATTACGCATGAGTATTACACCCCTCGAAGAGGATGCTCTTACACTTACTGAAAGTATTTACTTAAAGGACTTAAGCCCATGGCGTGAGCATGTGAAAAAGGCAATTAAAGACGCGTACCGCAGACTCTTGCAGCCAAGTTTAGAAACAGAATATAGAACATCCTTAAAGCAAAAAGCAGACGAAGAAGCAATTAATGTTTTTGCAGAAAATTTACGTCAGTTATTATTAAGTGCACCCCTTGGCAGTAAAAAGATACTTGCCATTGATCCGGGTTATAGAACGGGTTGTAAAGTGGTTTGCCTCGATGAAAAAGGAATGCTGCAACAAACCGAACTTATTTTTATTCATGAAAATAATAGACTTGATCAAAGTGAACACATTATTAGAAGTTTAGTAAAAAGTTATTGTATAGAAGCGTTTGCCATTGGTGATGGAACAGCAGGTAGAGAAACAGAAATATTTATTCAAAAATTACAATTAGGACTTCCTATTTATTTAGTGAATGAAGATGGAGCTTCTGTATACTCCGCATCAGAAACTGCAAGGGAAGAGTTTCCGGATAAAGACGTAACGATTAGAGGTTCTGTAAGTATTGGTAGACGACTTATGGATCCACTTGCGGAGCTTGTAAAAATTGATCCTAAAAGTTTAGGTGTCGGACAGTACCAGCACGATGTAAATCAGTTTAGGTTAAAAGAAAGACTGGATCAAACAGTCATTAGTTGTGTAAACCAAGTTGGGGTTAATGTAAATACAGCGAGTAAACATTTATTGAAATATGTAAGTGGCATTTCTGGCCCCGTTGCCGAAAATATTATTAATTATAGAACGGAAATTGGTGGTTTTACCAGCAGAGAGCAATTGAAAAAAGTGCCAAGGCTTGGAGATAAAGCTTATGAACAATGTGCCGGATTTTTGCGCATTGTAGCATCAGAAAATCCACTCGACGCAAGTGCAGTCCATCCAGAGGCTTATGCTATTGTGGCAGCTATTGCAAAAGATGCCAATATTCTAATTCCTGCATTAATTGGAAACAATGAAGTGATTAAAGCAGTGGATGTTAAAAAATATATTTCTGAAACATTTGGAGAACATACCATCAAGGATATTTTAAATGAATTAAAAAAGCCTGGACTCGATCCACGTAAAGAAATTGAGCAGTTTAGTTTCGCTAATATTTATAAAATTGAAGACGTGCAAGTTGGCATGATTGTTCCTGGTCAGGTTACCAATATTACACGCTTTGGCGCCTTTATAGATATTGGTGTTAAACAAGATGGACTGGTGCATGTGAGTGAAATTGCGCACCAATATATTACAGACCCTTCCGAATTTTTAAAACTAGGGCAAAAGGTACAGGTAAAAGTAACGGAAGTGGATACCGCCAGAAAACGTATTGCGCTGTCTATCAAGCAAACAGAAAATGCACCTGCTAAAACTGCGTCTAGTAGGCCAGCAGTCCAAAAACCTGCTCCCGATCATGACCTGTCATCCCTTAGTGTTAACGACGCGCTACAGGCGTTAAAAAAACGCTTTGGAAAGTAGTAAAATCTTATATTTAGTATCCAATAATTAAATCAATCCTATGCGAAAAATCTATTTTTTATGTAGCTTTTTACTCAGTTTTGTAGTCGCTACTGCACAAAAAAAAGAAACCAAAGATAGCACGGTCTATACTTCATTTAAAGACCTTCCGCTAAAAGCAGAACGTACCATCAGCTTTGATACCAAAGAAGGTACTTTTATGAGTTTGGATATATCTCCAGATGGTAAAACTATTGCCTTTGATATGATGGGTGATATTTACACCGTTCCAATGCAGGGCGGTAAAGCCAAACAAATTACAAAGGGCTTGGCATTTGATGCGCATCCTCGATTTAGCCCTGACGGAAAAAAATTATTATTCACCAGTGATAGAAGTGGTGCCGATAATATTTGGATACTTGATTTTGAAAAGCAAGACACGATTCAATTAACAAAAACCAATGTAGATGATTATGTAAATGCTATTTGGACTCCAGATGGCAAATACATCATTGCAGCAAAGGGTAGAAGAACTCCTAGACTTTGGATGTACAATGTTGATGGTGGTGGTGGTATTCAACTCAACGATCAACCAGGTAATTTAAAAACCATTGACCCAAGTATTAGTGCCGATGGTAAATTGGTGTATTACAGTCAGCGTAATGGTGCATGGAATTACAATGCACTACTTCCACAATATCAAATTGGTGTGTACAATAAAGAAAAGGGAGAATTCAATACCATTACATCGAGGTATGGTTCTGCATTTACGCCCACTTTAAGTAAAGACGGAAAATGGATGGTGTATGGTTCTCGATACCAAGATAAAACAGGTCTTGTTTTACGTAACTTATTAAATGGTGATGAAAAGTGGTTGGCTTATCCGGTGCAAAGAGATGATCAGGAAAGTATTGCACCGCTGGGCGTGTTACCAGGTATGAGTTTTACGCCAGATAGTAAATATATATTAGCTAGTTATGGAGGTAAAATTTGGAAATTATCGGTAGCTGAAGAAGTGCCTTCAGAAATTGCTTTTGAAGCAAATGTGAATTTAGAATTAGGCCCTCGTTTATATTTTAATTATCCAGTTAAAGATACTGCCTATGCGCTAGGTTCACAAATTAGAGATGCGGTACCAAGTCCAGACGGATCTAAACTTGCGTTTACTTCTCTCAACCGTTTGTATGTGATGGATTATCCCAACGGAACGCCAAAGCGTTTAACCAATCATAATTTTGTAGAAGCGATGCCAGCATGGAGTCCGAACGGACAATTTTTGGCATTTGTAACATGGAATGATGCCGATGGTGGTAATTTATATACCATTAATGCAGATGGGTCTTCCATAAATAAATTAAGCACTGAGTCTGCATATTATGCACAACCAGCTTGGAGTTACAACAACCGCATCGCGTATTTTAAAGCACCTAACCGTATTTTTAAAGAAGCAGAATCTCCATCTTATAATGGATCGGAAGCAAAAATGAATTGGATAGAGCCTACTGGTGGCGAAGAACATTTTATTGATTTTGCAAATGGAAGAGGCAATATTCATTTCACAACCAACACCGATCGCGTATTTTTAAATGGCGGCGGTGGTACTTTATTGTCTATTAGATGGGATGGTACCGATACCAAAACACTTGCGCGCGTTTCTGGTATTACCACTTATGGTTCTGTTGCTGATGCAGATCATGGTTATGTAATGGGAAAAAGTAGATCTAATTTAGAGCCTATTAATAATTGCATGTTACCAGAATCGGCGGGTGATAAAGAGCCTCAACAAATGCCAAGTTCTGCAGATATTATTTTGATGGCACCTAAAGGGGACCTTGCACTAGCTCAGGTTAATAACAACGTTTATGTTGTTACGATTCCTGAAGCAGGCAAAACCCCTTCAATTTCTGTGGCATCACCACAAAATAGTAGTTTCCCGGCTCGCCAATTAACCGAGATAGGCGGTGAGTTTCCAGCTTGGGAAGCGAATGGTAAAAAGGCACATTGGAGTTTAGGTAATGGCCACTGGGTGTATGATGTAGAACGTGCTAAGCTTGTAGAAGACTCTGTTAAAACAGCAAAGAAATCAGAATCAAAACGAATTTCTGATAGTACCGCTGCATTAAAACTTGCTGGCCCTGCTGCTAAAAAATTAGCAGATTCACTTGTTACTATTGCAAAAGCAGATACATTAAAAGTAAAAGCAGATACATTAAAAGTAAAAGCAGATAGTATTTACAATGCCGAATTAAAGAAAAAAGAAAAATACAGTCCTTCTGAAACACAGGTAAAAGTATTTTATCAAAAAGATATTCCTTCGGGAACACTTCTATTAAAAAATGCTAGAATTATTACCATGCGTGGTGATGAAGTGATTGAACGAGGCGATATCCTGATTGTAAATAACCGTATACAACAGGTGGGCAAATCCGGATCAATCAAAGTACCAGCAGGTACTAAAACCATTGATTGTGCTGGCAAAACTATCACTCCAGGTTTTGTAGATACCCATTCGCATATGTGGCCTTTTTGGGGACTACATAAAAATAATGTTTGGTTGTATGCTGCTAACCTTGCCTATGGCGTAACAACAACACGTGACCCACAAACGGCTACCACCGATGTATTAACGTATGGTGACATGGTAGAAGCAGGTCAAATTCCTGGCCCAAGAATTTATAGTACTGGCCCTGGTGTTGGATACTGGATGTATAATTTACAGAGCTATGATCAAACAAAAAAAGTACTAGAGCAATACAGTAAATACTATAAAACTCAGTACATCAAAATGTACTTGACTGGTAATAGACAAGCGCGTCAGTGGATTATTATGGCTTCTAAAGAGCAAAAATTAATGCCAACAACCGAGGGAGGTCTTGATTTTAAAATTAACATGACCCATATGCTTGATGGTTATCCGGGTATGGAACACTCTTTACCTATTTATCCTTTATACAAAGATGTTACCAAATCTTTTGCTACTAGTAAAATCACATTAACACCAACATTAATTGTTGCGTATGGTGGCCCTTGGGCAGAAAACTTTTACTACACCACCGAAAGTCCTTTACACGATCCAAAGCTTAATAGGTTTACTCCATACGAAGAGTTAAATCAAAAAGCTGCAAGAAGAGCGGGTAGTTTAGGTGGTTGGTTTACGCCAGAAGACCATGTATTTCAAAAACATGCTGAAGGATTAAAAAGCATTGTAGACCAAGGTGGTTTAGTAGGTGTTGGAAGTCATGGACAATTACAAGGTCTTGGTTACCACTGGGAACTTTGGAGTATCGCTAGTGGTGGTATGAAAGAACATCATGCACTTAAAACAGCAACCATACTTGGTGCAGAGGCACTTGGTTTGGATAAAGATTTAGGAAGTATTGAGTCCGGTAAACTAGCCGATTTAGTTATCATGAATGACAATCCACTCGTTAACATTAGAAATACCAACAAAATCAAATACGTACTTAAAAATGGTCGTTTGTATGATGGTAACACACTTGATGAAGTGTACCCGAATGCTAAAAAATTAGATATCAGTTCTTGGACGAAACAAGCGCCTGTTGTAAATACACCGGTGAAACAATAATATCGTATAGGTAAAAATTAAAAGGCGGCACTTTAAGTGCCGCCTTTTTTATGTTCTAAAAAGTCTAATTAGAATTTTGGATGAATACCCGTATAATTATGTGGTGTAATCTTTTTTAATTCAGTTTTAATCGCTGCACTTACTTTTAATTTGGTAATAAATGCATGAATCGATTTTTTATCGATACTATTATTACCCCTGGTCAAATCCTTTAAAGCTTCGTACGGGTTAGGGTAGTTTTCTCTACGTAAAATGGTTTGAATCGCTTCTGCAACTACCGCCCAATTATTTTCTAAGTCTGATTTTAATTTTGCTTCGTTGAGTACAAGCTTACCAAGTCCTTTTTCGATAGATTTAATAGCTATTGTCATGTGTGCCACAGGGGTTCCAATATTACGAAGCACTGTAGAGTCTGTTAAATCTCTTTGTAATCTACTAACAGGTAATTTAGCCGAAAGATGCTCTAATAGTGCATTGGCCATACCTAAATTACCTTCTGCATTTTCAAAATCGATGGGGTTTACTTTATGCGGCATGGCACTTGATCCCACTTCGCCTTTTTTGGTTTTTTGCTTAAAATAATCCATAGAAATGTATGTCCAAATATCTCTAGACATATCAATTAAGATGTTGTTGATGCGCTTTAAATTGTCAAAATGTGCGGCAAAATAATCGTAGTGCTCAATTTGTGTGGTAAACTGCATACGTTGTAGGCCAAGTCTATCTTCCACAAATTCGTTAGCTAGTTCTACCCAGTTCCTTTTTGGAAAAGCAATATGGTGTGCATTAAAATTTCCGGTTGCACCACCAAATTTAGCAGCATATGGTATATTCAAAAACAGGGCAATTTGATTGTGTAAACGCTCAACAAATACCATAAACTCTTTACCTAATTTGGTAGGAGAAGCAGGCTGTCCATGGGTTCTAGCAAGTAGTGGAATATTTTTCCAGGTAATAGCAAGATCTTGAACATGCTGCATTAAATTAATAAGGGCTGGTAAATAATCATATTCCATACTATTTTTCCAACTTAATGGAATAGCCGTATTATTAATATCCTGCGATGTTAATCCAAAATGAATCCACTCTTTTAATTCACTACAACTCGCTTTATCGAGTTGGATTTTTAAAAAATATTCTACCGCTTTAACATCATGGTTGGTAGTCGCTTCAATTTCTTTGATTGTTTTTGCGTCGTCTTCAGTAAAATTATCTTTTAGGTCTAGTAAAAACGTCTTTGCTTTTGCAGGGAGCTTGAAAAACTTTTTATCAGCTAAAAAAATGAAGTAATCGATTTCAACAATTACCCGGTACTTAATCAGTGCAAATTCAGAAAAATATTCGTCTAATTGTTGTACTTGCTTTCTGTAGCGGCCATCAATTGGCGAAATAGCTGTTAATTGACTTAATTCCATAATTTGATATCGATTAATGGGTAATTATTGTTTCTTTGCATGCAAATCTACTTCAATTGAGCAAAAAAATACGTGTTGGGGCTGTAAGTTATTTAAATACAAAGCCATTACTCTATGGTTTACAGCATCATGACGTGTTTGAAAGTATCGAATTAATAGAAGATTATCCGGCCAATTTGGCCATAGCATTACAAGATAATGCTATAGATATTGGGCTTATACCTGTGGCGGTAATGCCTGATTTAGCGGAGTCATATATTATTTCAGATTATTGCATTGGTGCTACAGGGCCTGTTGCTTCGGTATGTATATTTAGCCAAGTACCTATAGAATCTATACAAACAGTGTATCTCGATTACCAAAGTAAAACCTCTGTAAACCTGGCCCGAATTTTATTAAAAAACTATTGGAAAAAAGATGTGTTGCTCCTAGAGGCCCCTGCAAATTTTATGGATTTTATAGATGGTACAACGGCAGCTGTAATAATAGGAGATAGGGCGCTAGAAAATTACAACAGTTATCCTTACCGTTATGATTTGGCAGAAGCCTGGATGAACTATACGGGTAAGCCTTTTGTATTTGCGACATGGGTGTCTAATAAACCACTTGATGATTTGTTTATTGCAAATTTCAATGAAGCCAATAGGCTTGGAATCGAAAATATTGATACAGTAGTTGATCAGCTATCGCATTCAAATAATACCTACGATTTACATACTTATTTCACTAAAAATATTAGCTATAAGCTAGATGCGGCTAAAAAAGAGGGGATGGCTCAGTTTTTATCTTTACTATAAATACAATTAATTATTTATAGTTTTTTGTGATTCTATTTTTAATAAATTTCCAGATGTACTGAAACGATACTCTGTTTTCGGTGTAAATAACTTCCTTGTTATTGATGAGTGTTTTTAAGTTATCGAGATACCAATCTTTATGCTTGTCAACAATGTAATTAATTAGGGCAGCTCTGTTGGGTATAGTATCGTTAGCTAGTGTAGATTTATCTGTTTGTCTATAAAATAATAAGTGTTCCTGAATCACATGTACATTCCAGTTTTTTTGTGCAATTCGGATATAAAATTCCCAATCTTCGTAACCCATTTTCATGGCTTCATCATATCCGCCAACTTCATCCCACACTGATTTTTTTACCATCGCACAGGCAGGACATTGATTGGAAAATAAAAAGTTAGCAGCGGTTCCACCTCTTGGTTTTGAACTACCTGTTTTGTTACCAAAAAAACGGATATAACTTGTTACAACAGCTGTTTGTGGCTCTTTTTCAAATACAGCTAAAGCTTTTTCAAAAAAAGTAGTATCAAAATAATCATCGGCGTCTATGGCTGCAATAAAATTCCCTTTGGCGTGTTTAGCACCGGTATTTCTAGCTGCAGACATACGTGCATTGGCCTGATGAATAACCTGAATTTGCGCGTCGTCAGATAAAGAATGTAGATAGGTAATAGTTGATTCGTCGGTAGAACCATCATTTACCACAATAATTTCAAAATTAGTAAAGGTTTGTTGTTTTAATCTAGCAATGGTTTCAGGTAAATATTTACCATCATTATAACAAGGGATAACAACACTAATGTGTGGATTTGTCATGTTTGATTGATTTACCTGTAACAAAATATATTAAGTTGAACATCGTAAATAGTACCCGTTTGTTTTTGATAGAAAGGCATGTCTAAATTATCGGCAGCCATTTTTATGTAAGTTTTAAAACCTGCATTTGAAACAATATGCAAAATGGTTTCCAATTTATAGGTTTCGTTAGCTAAACCATGGTATTCGATAAACAAATGTTGCACTTTATGTAATTCGTTCGCAATATCTTGAACAACAGGATATTCGGCACCTTCTATATCAATTTTTAATAAATCGATTTGCGTTTGCTCAGCTAAAATAGTAGCTAATTTTATAGTAGGTACTTGAAAACTACTATTCCCAGTTACATCAATACTACTTGCTTCTGACCCTTTGTTATCAAACGAAATAGTTCCGTTTTCTGTCCAAACAGCTGCTCTATGAAGGGTATAATTGATCATGCTATTTTGAGCCATATTTTTTTCAAATATGTCTGCTAAACTTTGATCAGGTTCAAAAGCAATCAGTGTTGCAGCTGGATAAATTGATTTAAAGTATAAACTGCTAATACCAATATTAGCGCCACAATCTATAATTACAGGATTTGTATGGGTTGCATCAAAACGGTATATTTCGCATACAAATATTTCACTATATGTTTTGAGTAATTCATAAGGTCTTTTATATAAAACAGAAATGGGGCCAAGGTTTCTTAATTTGAGGGTGGTATCATCTTCATGTTTGATGATTTTACCCATAACCCATGAGATAGGGGCAAACCTAGTATCGAGCGCATGCCCTTTGAGGTTTTTTAAAATGCCTTGCAGTATATTTGTAATCAAGCCCATAATTACGATCAATTAATGAATCAACCACTTGTATCTATATGTATTCCTGCTTATAAAAAGCCAGAATATGTTGTTCGTTGCATTGAATCGGTGCTCAAACAAACCTACAAGCAGGTTGAAATTGTCATTTCTGACGATTCTCCCAACCAAGATATAAAATTAGCAATAGAATCTTACAATTCTATTATCTCTATTAAATATTATCACAACAATCCAGCTTTAAAAAGCCCCATCAATTGGAACAACGCGCTTAATAAAGCTACTGGTCATTTTTATATGCTGATGCATCAAGATGACTGGTTTGAAGTAGATCATGCTATTGAAACCTATGTTCAAACCTTTGAGGCAAACCCACAAGTAGATTTTGTTTTTTGTAGAAATACGGCTATTCAACCAGATGGTCAAGTTTTACAATTACAAGCAATTCCTTCTTTGCTAAAGGACATGCAAAAGCATCCCAATCACTTAGTAAGGGCTAATGTTATTGGACCACCTAGTAATACCATGTTACGCAGTAAAGTTTCTGTTAGGTATGATGAAGCTTATATTTGGCTTGTTGATGTTGATTATTATGTTCAGTTATTAGAAGCTGGGCATGGCTATAAATACCTAGATGCGCATTTGGTAAGCATTGGGCTCCATGAAGATCAAACCACTGTTTTTTGCCGAAACAACGAAGACGTAATCATTAAAGAAAATATTTGGTTTGCCAGCAAAATAGGGAATACAGCGTTTAAGGATATTCTTATTTATGACTATTACTGGCGCCTGCTTCGAAACTATAAAATACGTTCGATACAAGATATAACTGTAACAGGTGTCAATGAGCAAACCATTTTACCTGTCATACATCATATGCTTGCGCTGCAACAAAATATGCCATTATCCATTTTAAAAATAGGTATCGTATCTAAGACACTTATGTTTTTTAATTATTTGCTAAAACCCAATCATTAAAAATCAATGCTCTCCGTTGTTATTGTTAACTATCACTCCATGCCTTGGCTAACAAAGCTTTTTGCTTCTGTTGCGCAGTTATATGCATCAGAAAATATAGAATGGATTGTAGTAAACAACGCATCTGGCCCCAATGATAAACAAGAACTTCTAGATCAATTTTCTTTTATTCAATGGCTTGAAATGGGCTACAATGCAGGTTTTGCAAGGGCTTGCAACAAGGGTATTGAGGCTACAAAAGGTGACGCTGTTTTATTGTTAAACCCCGACACTTATTTTACAGACAATAGTTTAGTTACCTGTTACAACTATTTAAAAGACAGTGACGCTGTTGCTTGTGGTGTTCAACTATACACACCAGAAGGTATTCCTCAATACAGTGCTTCGCATTTTATGCGTGGCGGATTAAACTATTTATTAAAAATTCCTATTTGGGGATCCATCTTAAAAAAACTAGCAGCAGGTGTTAATGTTTCAAAACCTAGTTTAGATAAAGCAGTTGGAACACAGCAGGTAGGATGGATTTCTGGCGCATTTTTAATGGCCAAAAAAGATGCAATCAATAAAGCAGGCATGCTTGATACATCGTTTTTTTTATATGGCGAAGAAGTAGAGTGGTGCTATAGACTTGGTAAAATTGGTACCCTTGAACTTTATGGGAACTTAGGCGTGGTACATTTAGAAGGGGTTAATATTTCAAATGCAAGTGGGAGTGCCGTAAATGATTATAACTATCTGTACGATAAAAAAGGACTTCAACTCATGGTCTCCAATCATTTATTGGTGCGTAAGGTTTTTGGAATAAGCTGGTGTTTATTTCATTACCTCAATTACATGTGGGGAGCGCTTATATGCCTTATCGCAAATCCAATGAACCAGAAAAAAAATGCAGTACGGTTTATGGGTAACTGTTTGCGTTTAACCACTTGGATTCCAGCCATACTTATTAATGTAAAAAAACTCTACAAGGTTTTGTAGTTGTTAAAGTCCAATCAATCCTTTTAAGGTATCAATTCTAAATTTTACAATAGGCCAAAATTGCGCGGGCTTTCCTTTAAAGGTATATCCAAGGCCTAATACAATTGAAGCAGCTAGTTTACATAAATATTCGATCACCTTTTTAAAGTAACTAAAACTGCCAATGGCAAGGGTTCTGGTTTTTTCGCCTCGGCCCATGCCACTTGCAACATTGTATAAATAAGTAGGTGTTAATTTTTTAGTTTCTACAATATGATGCACGACAATCGAAGGATCATAATAGATAGTGTGTCCAAGTTCCATAATGCTATAAAAAAGGGCTTTCCCTTCTCCACCAATTCTTACTGTTCCAACAACACCCGGAAGGGCTTCATTAAAACCACCTACCTGATCATAAACATCTTTTCTCACAATCATATTTGACTCAAGCGGATACTTGCCATTTTTAAAAGGGGCATAGGTTTCGCTGTAATGGAAATGTCCCACCATCGACGAAACATAATAACTCATCCAAGCTGGCTCACCTGGTATATACTTTGGAATGATTCGACCACCAAAACCAACACGTTCAGGGAAAGTATGAATATGTTTTAAAATATTTTGTACAAAATCTGGAAATGCAACAGCATCATCATCCATAAAACATAACCATTGACCTGTAGCTAATTTGGCACCCGTGTTACGTGCAAATGATGCACCTTGTTTCGTTTCTGAGCTGATAATAAAATTTCCGAGTGGATGTGTTGTTCTCCAATCACTCGCTATTTGTAAGCTGTTATCTGTAGAATTGTTGTCAACAAAAACAACTTCAAAATCTTTTAGATGTTCTGTAGACTCGTATAAACTATCGAGGGCGCCAGTAATATAACTAGCTCTATTATAACTACAAATGACAATTGATAACATTAATCTTTTTTAGACCTTACAAAAAATACAATAGATCCAATAGCCAATAACCAAACCAGTGATACGGCACCCAATCCTAATTTATTCGCTAAAATCACTTCAGAAGGCTCAAACTTGAATGTAATTTTATGAGAACCTGCTGGAACTTCGATAGTACGTAGCACATAATTACATTTATAAATAGGGGTTTCTTTATCATCGATAAATGCTTTCCAACCATAGGTATAATAGATTTCACTAAATACAGCTAATTGTTTTGAACTAGATGTACTCGTATATTCCATTTGGTCATTTTGCTTACGCACCAGCTTAATACTCGCTGCACTATCTTTTGCGTATATAGTATCCAATTTCCAATCTTGCTTTTCAACCACCGCTTGTGTTGCTGGCTTAAAGTTTGTGATTGTTTTCATGACTGCAGCAGCATCAGGTTGTACAGAAACACTTTGAACAAACCATGCATTACCAAGTGCATCAGGATTTGGAATGGTATCTTTATTAATATCTCCCTGAATAAAATACTTGGTGTTTAGCATATTAGCCGTTGGCATACTATTCGGAAAATTATACCATTGATTTTCTATAAGATCTTGATATATACTAAGTTTAGCTGGATGATAGCCTCCAACACTATGATGGAAATAAGAATTTAATGCACCAGAATTAAATGCCGCTTGAATACCACCACGTAAATCTAATACACGGTAATAAGTAGTGTCTTTTAATAAAGCCGCATCGGTAGGAGAAGGATTGAAATTAGCTTCCGCTTCGATGGCTTCAGAAAAATTAGATGCATTAAAATATTGTAAGTCTACTTTAAATAAATCAAATAATGCAACAAAGCCAATGGCAACAATAAAAATAACTTTTGAGATAAACTTTCTATAATATAAAAATATTGCTACAAATAAAACGGCTGCGAGTCCAAGTGACTTAAACAAGTCTGACGAAAACATGGCTTGTCTATCTGCAGCTAACCCGTCTACTAAGCTAGCTACTGGTGCTTCAAAAGCAGCTCGTTGGTTTGGTTCAGGTATTTGTTGTACTTGTTTAATTAAATCAGCTTCTGAGGTGCTTTTAAAATTTTGAGTGGCATAAAAATAGAAAGCAATTACAAAAAGTGCTCCAGTGATATATAATGCTGGTTTGATTTTCTGTAAGAATGATTCTTTATTGTCTTCAAATTTATTTGCAATTTCTTGTGCACTTAATATCGCCATCATACCTAGTAATAAAGTAGGAATCACCATAATCATACTAGGCGCTCTAAACTTATTATAAAAAGGTAAATGGTCTAACATAAAGACATTAAAACTTTCGAAGTATAAACCATAAGAAAGCAACAAGGAAAGAAGGATAGCTCCACCAATCCAAAAACGGTGCTTAATATTTTTATATCCAAAACCAATAAGTCCAATTAAGCCAAATAAGAATCCAATGTAAGGAGGGCCGGCAGTATAACCAATGCCACCCCAATAAAAACGGATATAACCTTGTAATTGCTCAGCAACTTGTTGTGGCATAGATTGTAAAGCTTCGATGGCTTTTGAACCTGCTGGATCAATATTATTAGGATCACTACCACCGCCATAAATATTAGGGAATAGGAGTGTTAATGGTTCTGGCTTAAGCATACTATAATCGAGTGCATAAGCTTTACTTAAACCCTCTGTAGATTTGGTTCCATCTGCTTTTGCAAGAACAGAACCGCCTCTAATGGAAGCTTTTCCATAGTTATAAGTGCTAAATAACATGGGGGCATTACTTAAAATACCTAGTAAGATAACAATGGCAGCACCAGCAAAACATTGCAGAATTGATTTGTAGGATTTTGCTTTAATCCAAATAACCAAATAATACAACGATAAAAATCCTGCTATAATAAAAGTATAATAGGCAATTTGAAGGTGGTTGCATCCAAATAGTTCGGTACTCGCAATGGCAAGTAAAATCAGTCCAATTAAAAATTTTCGTTCATACACGAGTATCAGTGAGCCAATAAAAAATGGCATATACGCTATAGCATGTAATTTGGTAATATGCCCAACGATAGCAATGATAGGATTGTAGGTAGCAAATCCATATCCCAGTGCGCCAACAATGCCTATGAGATAATGAACGCCAAGTACCTGCGATAAAAAGTAAAAGGCAAGGCAGGCCAAGAAAAAATAACCCATGGGTTCAGGAAGTCCCATTTGGAATATAGCGTCTAACTTACCTAATGAATAGGCAAAAGGTATGATGCCCGTAATTTGATAGGCTGGCATTCCAGCAAACATTCCATTTGTCCAATATGGGAGGGTACCAGTTGCTTCTTTACTTTTGAGTGCATCTTGCGCCATTCCTTTCCACTGCACCACATCTGATTGTTGTAACACTTTACCTTGTAAAATAGGTTTGCAATAAAGTGCGGCAACTATTAAAAATATACCAACTGCAATAAGATGCGGTATTATTGATTTCAGGTTCAACTGCTTCATGTATATGGATTTATCAGGTGTTACAAACCTAACAAAATTTTACTTTAAAATGTCCTTTCAATGCCTATAAATAAGCAACTTACACGTATTTTTAAGGTAATATTCAAATCATGACGAAATACCAATTTTATTCTAAAATTACATTTATTTGTAATATATTATTTTGTTATTGTTTGTATATTAGGTCTACCAAGATTGGAATTGTATCTGACAACTTGTTATTTTCATTTAGCTCAGTTGTCATTATTCTTGGATGGTTTATTGCCCCAGTTCTAACTACCATCGAAAACATTTACCTGTTTTGGTTGTTTTTACAAAAACAGCCTTCTGGTTTGCCTAGCTGGCGAATTGTTTTAACTGTTTTTTTTCTGATTACTCAAATTTTTGTTCATTTTATAATGCCTGCATGATTCATTCTATTTTAAAAGACAAGCCAACCAAATTATTTGTAAGTATTGCTGCCTTTTTTATTGCCAATGCACTGATTGCCGAATGTATTGGGGGTAAAATATTTTCACTTGAAAAAGTGTTTGGTATGACGCCTTCAAATTTTACCATTTTTGGACAATTTGGTTTAGCCTTCAATTTAACTTGCGGTGTTTTATTGTGGCCACTTGAATTTATTGTTACCGATATTGTTAACGAATATTACGGCCCTAAAGCAGTAAAGCGTATAAGCTATACGGCAGTGGTACTTATTATTTATGCATTTATCATGTTTTATGGAGCCATGCATGTAGCACCCGCCGATTTCTGGATTACTTCTAAACAAGCAGATGGTATTGATAATATGCAAACAGCATTTAGTGGCATATTTGGACAAGGTATGTGGATTATTTTGGGTAGCATTACGGCCTTTTTAGTAAGCCAACTCATTGATGTTACTGTTTTTCATAAAATAAAAAAGATGACAGGAGAGAAGTGGGTGTGGTTACGTGCAACTGGATCTACGGTGGTATCACAACTAGTGGATAGTTTTATTGTTTTGTTTATTGCCTTTAAAATTGGCAACGGCTGGACCTGGCAATTGGTACTTGCCATTTGTCTAGTAAATTATGCGTACAAATTTACAATGGCTATTGTACTAACTCCAATGATATATATTATCGAAAAGCAAATTGATAATTACCTAGGACATGACACCGCTCAAAAAATGAAACGTGCGGCGATGGGAATAGAAAATGAGTAACTGTTACAGTGCTTGCAATATTTTATTTATTACAATTTTATCGATAGGTAGGCTCATAGCTTCTTCAGATAAATCTTTAAGCGGAATCCATCTTGTGTGTTCGGCTTGTCCATTTTTATCCGCAATTTCTTCGGGTTTAAAATCAAAAGCAATTGACCTTGTTTGAAGTTGGCTTAAGCTAAAGGGCGAAACATAATAATAGATGGACAAAATTTGATCACCGGTTCTAAATGCAGATGGTTGATAAAAATCAGTGGTATAAATATGATCTCCAACTGTTACATCAAGTCCAGTTTCTTCTTTAAATTCACGTATTAGACAATCGCGTGTTCCTTCACCATATTCTAGACCTCCACCAGGTAATTTTGTAAAATAATCACCCCTGATAAATTCATCACTCACTAATAATCCATGAGTTGAATCTATTAATATTCCATAAATGCGAACTGTTATATGTGACATGTTAAAACCATTTCTTTTTCATAAAATACCAACTAATGATACCAGCAAGTGCTAAAGACAAACCAATTGGAATGTAAAATGAATAGGGGTGATGGGCCCCTGGTATATGGTCTACATTCATTCCATATAAACTTGCGACCATTACGGGAAGTGATAAAATAATGGTAATGGACGTTAATCGTTTCATTACATTATTAAGGTTATTGCTAATGATACTTGCAAAAGCATCCAGTGTACTGGTTAATATATTGGTGTAAATATTGGCCATTTCAAGGGCCTGACTGGTGTCTACAATTAAGTCATTTAAAAATTCACGTTCCTCTTCAGTTAAGCCTAAAAAGTTAGTACGTTCCAATTTCATCATTAGCATTTCATTGCTTTTTAATGCTGTAACAAAATATACTAGACTTTTTTGTATGCGCATTAGATTAAACAAATCAATATTACTATTGCTTTGGTACATGCTAGACTCATACTGATTGCGCCTTATATTAATTTCTTTTAAGCACTCCATAAAGTTTTGAACTACTTTTTCAAAAACTTTAAGAATCATCATATTTTTTTTATCTGGATGTCTTTTTTGAAAAGAATTTAAAAACTTATTGATGGCGCCATTATCAAAGGAATTAACTGTTATAATTTGTGTATGCGTTAAAATAATACAAATGGGAATGGTAATATAAAACGCGTCACTATCATTAAACGAATTATTTTCGGTGGGTGTTTTGATAACCACAAACTTTACATTATCCGCTATTTCGTAACGTGGCCGCTCATCAATGTCTAAAGAGTCCCTCAAGAATTCGATAGGGATATCTAATTTTTCACTTAGATCAATAAATTCCTCTTCCTTAAAAGGTGGAACTAGGTTCACCCATACACCCACTTCTGGATTGTCAATTTCTACCGTTTGACCATCTATATTTTTGAAATATTGAATCATACTGCCAACTTTTAAAATTATATAGTTATTTGACCTTCAAAGACAAATGATGCAGGGCCGCATAGCCAAACATCTGTAAAATGCTGCGCATCTATTTTATTGAATTTTATCAGAAGATGGCCACCCAGAGTTCTAATATTTGTTTCTTGTTTGCCAACACTATCTTTACTCATTGCTAATGCTGCTGCTGTTACACCTGTGCCACAGCTAAAGGTTTCGTTTTCTACACCACGTTCATAAGTTCGAACAAATAATTCGTTATCATTCAATTCTACAAAGTTTACATTGATTCCAATTTTGTTGTAAGTTTCATTATAGCGTATGATTTTACCATTTGCGTAAACATCAAAAGTGGCAAGTTGCGTAACATGTTTGATATAATGAGGTGATCCCGTATTTAAAACAGTAGCATCATTTTGATAGGAGACCTCGTTTACATCAATCATTTTTAAATGCACCCACCCATTAGCGTCAATAACAGCTTCATGTTCACCATCAGAAGCAATAAATGTATAGGTAGTTGGCTGTATCCCTTTATCAAATGCAAATTTTGTTAAACACCTGCCACCATTACCACACATGGTTCCTGGAGCACCATCGGCATTAAAATATACCATTTCAAAATCGTAGCTATCATGCTTGTTTAAAAGCATCAGACCATCTGCTCCAATTCCAAAATGTCTATCACACAATAAGGCAACTTGTTTATTAGATAATTGAATAATTCCTTCTCGATTATCGACAATCATAAAATCGTTTCCTGTACCTTGGTATTTATAAAAATGTAACAACATAATTAAAGTGTTGAAATTACTTCTAATGATTGTTTGATTAAATTTTCTACAGCGGCATTGCCATCTTTGCTAAAAGTTTTAGAAACTCTATTTGCGACAATGGCACTCAAGCTTAAGCATTGATGACCTTGTAATTTACCCAATCCATAAATGGCACTTGTTTCCATTTCAAAATTTGTTATTTTATGAGGGCCATAATTAAAGGTTGTTAATTGATCTATCAGTTCGGTGTACATCAGCGGTAAACGAAGCACCCTGCCTTGTGGACCATAAAATCCAGGACAAGTTACTGTTATTCCTTGATGATATCCTGTTACGAAATGTTTAAGTAATTTAACGCTAGCGCCTGTTATGTATGGACCAGAAAATGATGTATTGAGTGTTATTTGATCTTCAAAAGCTGTTAATATTTGAGCTTCTTCACCATTGTTTTCGTGTTTGTAGAAATGAAGTAAGTTATCAATTCCAAGTCCATGTGTACTAGCCACAAAACTATCTACAGGGATATCTGCTTGCAAAGAGCCAGAAGTACCAAGTCTAATAATTTGAAGGGTCGTTAACGTATTTTTTATGGTTCTTGTTTCAAAGTCAATATTAACAAGCGCATCTAGTTCGTTCATTACAATATCAATATTATCAGGACCAATACCTGTCGAAACCACAGAAATTCTTTTATTTCCAATAAAACCAGTATGGGTAACAAACTCCCGATGCTGGCTTTTGTGCTCTATATGATCAAAGTATTTACTTACCTCAGAAACCCTGTCTGGATCTCCAACCGTTAAAACAGTAGCTCCTAATTCATGGGGGCATAGGTTTAAATGATAAACTGCACCTCTATTATTGATGATAAGTTCACTTTCGGCGATTCTTTGCATTTGGGCATATTTTGGAACAAATTTCGGGTATTCAGATTTAGAATTTTGATTTTCCTTTCTTTGCTTTATTTTCGCAGTCCAATTATTGGTCCTGTGGCCGAGTGGCTAGGCAGAGCTCTGCAAAAGCTTCCACAGCGGTTCGAATCCGCTCGGGACCTCAAAACACTTTAAAATAGCTCCTTTTGGAGCTATTTTTTCTTATTTTTAACTGAATTTAGCCATGAAATACACACAAACTATTGGAATTATTGCTGCTTTGGTTGTGCTTATTTGTTCCTTTTTACCATGGAGTATTGTATTATCTCAGCAAATAACTATCTCAGGTTTTGAAACCAAAGGAACTAGGTTTGGTAAACCAGGGCTGTTTTTAAACTTTTTTACAATTTTATCTATCATATTATTTTTGATACCTGCCATTTGGGCTAAACGTACCAATATATTTATTGGTGCCATTGTATTCTCTTGGAGTATTAGAAATTATATTTTAGTTTCAACTTGTTTAATGGGAGAGTGTCCAGAAAAGCAACCCGCACTATATGCACTAGTTGTTGCAAGTGCAATTGTGATGCTCATGGCTTTACTTCCTAAATTAAATAGTACTAAAAAGTAACCATTGTCAAGTAGTACCGTAGCCATCGTAATTTTAAATTTTAATGGTAAAAAGCATCTAGAAGCTTTTTTGCCATCTGTAATGAATACGAGCTATGCTAATGCTACAATTATTATTGCAGACAATGGATCTACCGATGATTCTCTTACGTTTTTAGCAGCCAATTATCCGGACGTAACTTGTCTAAAAAGAAGTACCAACGAAGGTTTTGCGGGTGGTTATAATTGGGCGTTATCACTTATTGATGCCCATTATTATGTGCTCTTAAATTCTGACGTTGAAGTAACGCCTAATTGGCTAGAACCTATGGTAACACTACTTGATAGTGATTCTCATATTGCGGCATGTCAACCTAAAATACTTTCTTATTACAACAAAGATAGTTTTGAATATGCTGGCGCATCGGGAGGTTGGATTGATGTACTTGGCTATCCATTTTCGAGGGGAAGAATATTTGATGTTTGCGAAAAAGACGAGGGTCAATATAATCATTGTGAACCTATTTTTTGGGCAACTGGTGCTTCGTTGTTTATTAGGGCGAGTTGTTTTAAACAAGTAGGAGGGTTAGATGAAAGTTTTTTTGCCCATCAAGAAGAAATTGATCTTTGTTGGAGGCTTCAACGAGCTGGTTATGCTATTATGAGCTGTCCAAATTCGGTGGTATATCATGTGGGTGGAGGGACTCTTCCAAGAGGCGGTCGAAAAGTGTTTTTGAATTTCAGAAACAACCTTTTAATGCTAGGTAAAAACCTACCTATATCGGAACTCATTTGGAAAATTCCTATTCGGTTTTGTTTAGATGCGATATCGGCATGGAAAGGGGTGCTGCAAGGAGATTTTTCTTTCTTTAACGCCATTGTAAAAGCCCATTTATCAGTGATGTCTATTTGGACAAAACAGCTACTTAAAGGGGAGAGGAAAAGGAATTTGACGCCCAAAAAACCAATGATCTCTTTAACCGGTATGTTTAATCGCTCCATTATTTGGTGTTATTTCGTTAAAAAACAAACTAAATTTTCTGAAATTATTTTGTCAAAGAGGATGTAAATAATCATTGATACCTTATTTTTGCACTTCCAAAACACTACTATGTCTGAACAAACAAATAATATCCCGGAAAAAGATCTAGCCAATAACTGGGTATCTTCTTCTAAATTCTTATTTTATTTACACATTTTTTGCATTCTTGCTTTTGTTTTAGGTGGTTGTTACCGTTTATATGACCAACGTTATAAAGGTAAACCAGACGTTGAAGTGCAAGGAAGTAGCCAATACAAGCCTGAATACAAATAATTTTATTGGATTTTTCAATAAAAAATTTTGTCAGCAACTGCAGAATCCTATTTTTGCACTCCTATTTTAGTTCTTTACAATCAAGCGAAAGTAGCTCATTTGGTAGAGCACGACCTTGCCAAGGTCGGGGTGGCCGGTTCGAGCCCGGTCTTTCGCTCTAAATCCCGAGCATCGTTCGGGATTTTTTTTACACCATGCCCTGGTGGTGGAACTGGTAGACACGCAGGACTTAAAATCCTGTTCGCCGCAACGCGAGTGCGGGTTCGATTCCCGCCTGGGGCACTATCCCTTCGCCTACGCGAGGGGATTTTTTTTGCTATATTGTGGCTAGTAAATACGCCTAATGCCCATCATTTTATTTGATAATTTATTTAGACATCAGTTGTATCCATTTACGCATACAAGGGCTATTGGTTCTATTAGATCAGGTATTTTTACCCCACAAGAAAGATGGGAGAAAATAACAAGTGATCAAGTGCAAATTGATACCAACAAAACATTGCAACCTTTATATGGAACTCCACAAATCAATTCAAATACGCTGTGGATCGATGCGGCCCTCATTTTAGACAATTATTTAATTTCCCAAATTGTTGCCTTACATGCTGGTGAATGTATTTTTGATGCCACCGGTTTTATTGCTGGCATCGGTGCAACTAATAATATAAATGATTATGCTGCTACTACAAAGTTGGAGATTCAAAAAAGGTTCCAATATGCATCTGATTTAATCGCAATTAATGATGCGCAAATTAGATTTGATTTTGAATTAGCTACCACTGGTAAAACCTCCGCTCCAATACCTGATACATGTTCGGCGATCAATAAAGAACAAATTTTTATTGAAGAAAATACAACCCTTTTAAATTGCCAATTAAACGCAAGCACTGGGCCAATATATATTGCAAGTGGTGCAGAAATTCAGGAAGGTTCCTGTATTAGAGGTCCATTTTTTTTAGGAAAAGGTGCCTGTGTTAAAATGAATACAGTGGTGTATGGCGCTACTACTATAGGGCCTAAAAGTATCATAGGAGGCGAAGTAAAAAATAGTATCTTATTTGGATATTCTAATAAAGCGCATCATGGTTATTTAGGAGATTCGGTGATTGGTCAATGGTGCAATTTAGGTGCTGGCACTTCTAATAGCAATGTAAAAAATACAGGTGGAAATGTTGGTGTTTGGGATGAACAAACAAATACCACAAGATATGTTGGTAATAAAATGGGGGGTTGCATGGGCGACTATGTTAAAACGGCTATTAATACGAGCATTACAACCGGAGCAACTATTGGCGTGGGTGCCAATGTTTTTTGTGCAGGTCTTACCCCAAATGTAGTACCTCATTTTAGTTGGGGTACTGAAAATACTACCTATCAAATTGACAAACTCATAGATGACACAACCAATTGGAAAGCTTTCAAGAACGAACCCTTTACTGATATTGAAAAACAGATGATCCGAGCTATCTTTGAAATATTAACAAGCAACCTATCTTAAAATATAAGCAATAAAATAAGTCATCATGAGAAAGCAAATCGCAGCAGCCAATTGGAAAATGAATTTAACGCTCACCGAAGGGGAAGCATTATTAGATGCCATTAGCGCAAAGCCACATAGTTTGGCCCCTAACCAAGAAGCTATTTTTGCGGTTCCATTTCCTTACATTTCAATGGCCCAAGCAAAAGTAGGTGCCAAAACAAATGTTTATGTGGCCGCACAAAACTGTTCCAATAAATTATCTGGTGCCTATACAGGTGAAGTCTCTGTTACAATGCTTCAAAGCATGTGTGTTAAATATGTAGTGATTGGACATTCAGAAAGAAGAGAATATTTCAATGAAAGCAATGAGTTGTTGGCTCAAAAAGTTGATACCTGTTTAGAAAATCAAACGACCCCCATTTTTTGTTGCGGGGAGCCTCTTGTTATCAGAGAAGCGGGTACTCAAAATGATTATGTAGCTGGGCAATTGACTGAATCATTATTTCATTTGCCAGAAGCGTCTATATCAAAGCTTGTTATCGCTTACGAACCCATTTGGGCGATAGGCACTGGCAAAACCGCTAGTAGCGAGCAAGCACAAGAAATGCATGCTTTTATTAGAAGTCATATTGCGAGCAAATATGGTGCTTCAGTAGCTGATTCGATTTCTATTTTATATGGAGGAAGCGTTAAAAGTGCCAATGCCGTTGAAATTTTTGGCCAACCAGATGTTGATGGTGGTTTAGTAGGTGGTGCATCCCTTATTGCGGACGAATTTGTAGCCATTATTAATGCACTAAAAAAGTAGTTTTAAGCTTATCTTTGCACACTTATGAAGCAACTACGTAATTTTTGCATTATTGCACATATTGACCATGGTAAATCTACCTTGGCCGACCGTTTATTGGAGCATACCAAAACAATTGGTGAAAGGGACATGATGAACCAAGTTTTGGATGACATGGACTTGGAACGCGAAAAGGGTATTACCATTAAAAGTCACGCCATACAGGTTAGCTACATGTACAAGGGTACAGAATACATTTTAAACCTGATTGATACACCTGGCCACGTAGATTTTAGTTACGAAGTAAGCAGAGCGTTAGCCGCTTGTGAGGGTGCTTTATTATTAGTTGATGCATCCCAAGGCATTCAGGCACAAACCATTTCAAATTTATATTTAGCCATTGATAATAATTTAGAAATCATTCCTGTCATCAATAAAATTGATATGGATGGTGCTAAAATTCCGGAAGTAACGGATCAAATTGTTGATTTAATTGGTTGTAAAGCAGAAGATATTTTATTAGCGAGTGGAAAATCAGGCATTGGTATCGAAGAAATTTTAGAAGCCATTGTTGAGCGAATTCCTGCGCCAACTGGAGATACCGAAGCACCACTACAAGCACTTATTTTTGATAGTGTATTTAATAGTTTTAGAGGCATTATCGTTTATTACCGCATCATGAATGGGGTACTTAAAAAAGGCGATAAAATTCAATTTGTTGCCTCAGGTAACGATTATTTTGCCGATGAAGTGGGCGTTTTAAAATTAAGCATGACTCCAAAGCCCGAAGTTAGGGCAGGAGATGTAGGTTATATTATTACAGGGATTAAAAATGCGAAAGAAGTTAAAGTGGGTGACACGATAACACTTGCCAACAATCCTGGAAAAATGATCAATGGTTTTGAAGAGGTTAAGCCCATGGTATTTGCGGGTATATTTCCTGTAAATACCGATGCGTTTGAAGAACTTCGTGATTGTATGGATAAGCTTCAATTAAATGACGCTTCTTTAACTTTTGAGCTAGAAACTTCACAAGCATTAGGATTTGGTTTTAGATGCGGATTTTTAGGCCTCTTACACATGGAAATTATCCAAGAGCGACTAGAAAGAGAATTTAACCAAACGGTAATTACTACTGTTCCCAACGTAGGATTTATTGCTTACACCACTAGAAACGAAAAAATCATGGTTAACAATCCAACAGAAATGCCGGATCCTGTTAAAATTGATCGAATCGAAGAACCTTTTATTCGTGCACAAATTATTACCCTTCCCGATTATATAGGAAATATCATGACACTTTGCTTAGGCAAAAGAGGAATGCTTATTAACCAAAGTTATTTGACACCTACTCGTGTAGAACTCATTTTTGAAATGCCATTAACTGAAATCGTATTTGATTTCTATGACAAACTAAAAAGCTCTACAAGAGGTTATGCTTCTTTTGATTATAACCCAATTGGCTACCGTGATGCAGACATCGTAAAAATGGACATCTTACTTAACAATGAAAAAGTTGATGCATTAAGTGCCCTTATTCATAGAGGAAGAGCCACAGATTTTGGCAGAAGATTGTGTGAGAAATTAAAAGAACTGTTACCTAAACAACAATTCCAAATTGCGATACAAGCAGCCATTGGTGCTAAAGTAATTGCGAGAGAAAACATCAGTGCCATGCGTAAAGACGTTACTGCAAAATGTTATGGTGGTGACATTAGCCGTAAACGTAAACTACTAGAAAAGCAAAAAGAAGGTAAAAAGCGTATGCGTCAAATTGGAAACGTAGAAGTTCCCCAAGAAGCATTTTTAGCCGTACTTAAATTAGACTAATTCTTTTTTTTAATGGTTTGATCTGGGTTAACACGCGGATCAGGATCTAATTCTTTAATTCTAGGGAGGTGTATCCATTTGCCTTTATCCCATTTAAATCCTTCATAGGTTCCGTAAGGGACGAGTGTTTCTTTTTTTTCTGGGTTATTTTCTTCACTAATAAGACTCGCAAAAATGATAAGGTCTAGATCAGGATCATAATTCATTTTAACGATAGACTCCTTCTTGTATTCGATTACAAACCGAGCGGTTGGTTGTTTTGGCTTAAATTCATCATTTTTATACACGAAATAATTGCCACCAAATACAGGCTTGTTATCGTTATCAAAATGCATAACATCCATCCATTTTTTGTGGGTTACTGCATTGTTGCCATCTAAACCTAATAAGGTGTAGTAGGTTTTATTATTATGCTTTTTAGGAATAATTTTATAATAAATAGCACCAATCCAGTGTTTAGCATCTCTAATAGAATCATTGGGGGCGTCTGTAAATTCGGAACAATCAAATAAAGGAATGAGTTGCAAACTTCCATCTTTGGTATTCATTTGAATGGCACCTTTTTGACGATAACTTTTTTCGTCTTCAGATAAAAGTTGCCAAGTAAATATTTTAAAGGCACTGTCAGGTGAAAATAGGGTAGAAACGGTTATTAATGAATCAAACTTATGGTTAAATGAATAGGGTGTTTTTAATGCTCTAACAAGTCCTTTGGTAAAGAGGCTATCTGCCGAAACTCTTTCTGTATAGTTTTCTCCATTAACGATAGTAAAGGCCGTATTTTTAATTTGATCTTCTAATTGCGATATAGATTGCGCAGCTAATTGATTACAAATAAAAAATAATACAAAAAGAATCTTTTTCATCATTGTTATTATAGTGCGTTTGCAAATTCAATTAATGAGTTAAATCTGTAGTCGATATTTGAATGCGGAAATGCAATTTCTGGATGTGTTGTAGCTAAAAAAACACTATGCATACCTGCGTTACGTGCAAAGCCCATATCACTTAAACGGTTCCCCACCATAATGCATTTCGAAAAATCAATTTCTGGAAATTGTTGTTGTGCCTGATAAGCCATGCCACATTGTGGTTTACGATTTGGTGCATCATCTTCCATATCTGAACAATAATAGATGGCGTCTATTTGACCCCCACCAAGTTCAATTTGCAATTGTAAAGAAGCGTGAATTGCATCTAAATCTTGCGCTGTCATAAGTCCTTTACCAATCCCTTTTTGATTGGTAACTATGATGATTTTTGAAAATAGGGTTGCAAAAATGCGCATCGCATCTACTACACCATCATAGAGTTTTAATTCAGACACATTTCTGATATAGTCTAAATGCTTTTCGTGATTTAATACACCATCTCGGTCTAAAAAAAGTGTCCACGAAGGATCAATATTTTCTAAAATATCCATTAGGCAAATAGTTGAGCTTCTACCAATTCACAAATAATATGACCAATTAAAATATGACTTTCTTGAATCCTAGGTGTATTGGAGCTAGGAACATTAAGGAGCACATCTGATATTTCACTCATTTTACCACCCAAAGCACCTGTAAATCCAATGGTTACGATACCCATTGACTTCGCCATTTCAAAGGCTTTTACAATGTTACCAGAATTGCCGGAAGTGCTAATGCCAACAAGTACATCCCCTTTGTACATGGTACCTTCCACGAGTCTACTATAAATTTCATCATAACTATAATCGTTGGCTACAGCAGTTACATAAGAACTATTGCAGTGAAGCGCATCGGAGGGAAGGGCTTTGCGGTTTTTGTAAAAACGTCCAGAAAACTCTGCTGCTAAATGTTGTGCATCGGCAGCACTTCCACCATTGCCACAAAACTGAACTTTAAAGCCGTTTTTAAATGCACTTGCAACAAGCGTTACAGCGGTATTAATTTTTTCCAAGAAAGCAGGATCAGACAGATACTGTTGTTTTACAGCAATCGAGCTTTCAATAATGGATTTTATTTTTTGTGTAGACATATTTTATGATATTAAATCCCAAATTTGATGGGTTAATTGATTCCAATTGTATTTCTTTTTTTCTATTTCAATGGCGGGAATAAAATGAGTTTCACCTAACGCATATAGTTTTTCTATTCCTTCTGCAATTGAAACATAATCAGGCTCTGTTACAACACCAACAATATTATTGGGTACCATAGCAGCTAAGGCGCCAACGTTTGTAACCAGCATAGGTTTGTTAAAATGAAAGCAAAGCGGCGTAATGCCAGATTGAGTGGCATGCTTATAAGGTTGTATTACAAAATCAGTGGCGCAAAAATAGTTGCGTACATCACTATCTGCTATGAAATCACTTTTTACAATTACATCATTGATTAAATCCTGTTCTTCGATGAGTTGTAAGTAGGGTTCTTTTTTATCGTAAAATTCTCCAGCTATAATTAGGGTAGGAATAATTTTTCCTTGTTTCTTTAAGTAGCCCAAAGCCTGTAACAATAAATCAAGTCCTTTATAGGCTCTTACAAAACCGAAAAATAAAATGATAGGATCAAAAGAGTCTACTGCTAAATTTTTCCTTGCTTCTAATTTTGAAATGGGTTCGCCAAAATTATCATACAGCGGATGAACCACAGTAGCAGATGGTTTTTGTGTAAATAGTGTAAGATCCTTTTGAACCTTTTCACTTAGTGTTACAAATGCATCCACTTGTCCTACAAAATATTGGGTAAATAATGTATCCAAAGGACGTTTCTCGTGTGGAATAACGTTGTCTGCAATACAAACCACCTTTGAAACTTTGTTTTTTCTTATAATGGATGAGATGGTACCTAAGCATGGCCCCATAAATGGAATCCAATATCTAACCACCACTAAATCAGGTACCATTTTTTTTATTTCTTTTCCGATGCGTACCCAATTAAATGGGTTTACCGAATTGACAACGGCCTTGATGGTTAAATGCCTGGGCTTTGGTTCTGTTGCATACTGGCTTTTACCTGGAAATAAAAAGGAGGGGTATTGTAAAGAAAAAGTATAGATAATTACTTCATGACCTTCATCCATAAATTGCTTGGCCAATCGTTCATTAAAAGTAGCAATGCCTCCGCCCCTTAATGGCCAAGCGGATCCTATAATGACTACCTTTTTTTTCATAACAATAAATTATGAACTATTTATCTAAACCAATCTTTGAAGCAATCAAATACACGTTTCTTTCTGTAGCATTACGTGCCACTAATTCGGCAACAAATCCTGTCAAAAAGAGCTGCATACCAATTACCATAGTTGTAAGGGCAATATAAAATGCAGGACGATTGGTTAAAGAAAAATCTTGGCTTGCAAATTTTGCAACTACTAAATAGATACTAGCACTAAAGCCTATTAAAAAAAATAAAGTACCCAGTAGGCCAAAAAACTGCATGGGGCGTTTGCCAAATTTATTTAAGAACAAAATAGTGGCTAAATCTAAGAATCCATTTACAAAACGCTGCCATCCAAATTTAGTAACACCATATTTTCTAGCACGGTGTTCAACTACTTTTTCGCCTATTTTTTTATACCCGCTGCCTTTTGCCAAAATAGGTATATATCGGTGCATTTCACCGTATACTTCAATACTCTTTACCACTTTGTTTTTGTATGCTTTTAGGCCACAATTAAAGTCGTTGAGTTGGATGCCAGAACTTTTACGTGCAACTGCGTTAAATAATTTAGAGGGAATATTTTTAGTAAATGTATTATCAAACCTCTTTTTCTTCCAGCCACTTACAAGGTCAAACCCACCATGTAAAATCATGTCACTTAAAGCTGGAATTTCATCGGGGGAGTCTTGCATATCTGCATCCATGGTAATTACAACCTCGCCTTGAGCAGCTTTAAAACCTTCGTTTAAGGCTGCAGACTTACCATAGTTGCGTTGAAATTGAATCCCTTTAAATGCATTGTTAGTAGCGCTTATTTGTGTAATAACATCCCAGCTATTATCCGTACTACCATCATCTATGAGTATTACCTCATACGATAATTGTTCTTGATCCATTACACGCGTAATCCAACTACACAATTCTGGCAGGGATTCATCTTCATTAAAAAGTGGTATAACTACAGATAATTGCATGTGATTATATTAGATTTGATCTGGAACTTCTTCGTTTTTCTTTACAATAATTGAAAGAACGAGTGACTTTATAAAACCAAATACGATGGCTAACCCAAGACCTAGAAACACTTGCTTAAATGAAGTGACTTTTGGCTCAGCTTGCATTTTTTTAATGGTTTCCTCAATTTGCGCTTCTGAAGCTCCAAATTTTTCCATCATTTGCATTGTTTTGGCTATCGCTATTTCTATCACTTTTGCAGTCATCTCTGGATCCACAAGCGCATACAATACATAAGTACCAACTGCTTCAATGAGTGCAAAAATAACATAGGCAACAAAAGTAAATTGAAGGGCTTCTTTAAAAGAATATAATCCACCATTATCTTTTCGTAGTTTAAAACCTACTATCAACAAAATGATAAAGAGGTAAGGAATAAAAGTGGTAACACCAGTAACAGCAACAAAATTTTCTACAGATCCTACCGCCCATAAACCAAATAAAAGTGCTAAAAAAATAAGGCCCCCCACGATTCCATAAGTTACGCCTTGTTTAATATTGTTATTTTCCATGTGAAGTAGTTGAAAATTATTTGTGTTAAAAATTATTGCGTTAATTGATTGTTATGAATAGTAGCCATTACTTTTCCTGTAAGTGGTTGATTCATAAATGCGGAATTACTTGACTTACTCTTATTTTTTTCTGGTGTGAGGGTAGTGGTTTCTGTTCGATTAAATATCGTTAGTTCTGCGGCCTGTCCTTCTTCGATTGAAACGCCCGGTAATCCAAATATTTGTCTCGCATTAACACTCAGTAAATTTGAAATTTGGTCTGGCTTTAAACCTGGTACTGTTTGCTCAAGTGCAGCATAGGTTGTTTGTAATCCTATATTACCAAATTCGGCATATTCAAACTCACAAACCTTATGGTCCCAATCATGAGGAGCATGGTGAGAAGCAATACAATCTATAGTACCATCCACAACTGCAGCTCTAAGCGCATCTCTATCTGCTTTTGTTCTTACCGGAGGAATTACTTTTAAATTGGTGTTGTAGGTGGTCATATCTTCATCACAGAAAAATAGATGCGTTGGCGTTACACTGCAACTAATAGCCAATCCTTCTTTTTTTGCAGCCCTAATAAGATCTACTGTTGTTGCTGAAGAAACACCAGTTATATGTAATTTGGAATTAGTGTACCTCAATAAATCAATATCTCGTTTTACCATTAGTTCTTCAGCAACTGCTGGTAGTCCGGGCAAGCCCATTTGTGTTGAAATAATACCTTCATGCATTAGGCCGTTTGCTGCAATGGTTTTATCAATTGGTATTTGTATTAAAACCCCATCAAAAGCCTTCACGTATTGTAGTGCTTTTAAAAAAACACCTGGAGATTGAACAGGATGCATACCGTCTGAAAATGCAACGGCATTGGACGCGCGCATGTCGTACATTTCTGCTAGTGATTGTCCTTCCATTTTTTTAGTAATCGCACCAATTGGGTGAAGTGTTACATTTGAATGGTTACCTGCTGCATAAATATAAGCGACCTGTGCTTTATTGTCTGTTACTGGTTTTGTGTCACCCATTACAAGCACCCTCGTATATCCACCTGCTGCTGCAGCGGCAATACCCGATTGTAAGGTTTCTTTAAATTCGAAGCCAGGGTCACAAAAATTTGAGAAAACATCTACCCATCCACTAGATACAAATGAACCTTTACAATCGATGGCTTGATCTGCTTTTTTTGAACTATTTGATTCAATTGAAACGATAACACCGTTCTCAATAAAAATATCCGTTGTTAAACCATTGTGTTTTGATTGAGGATCGGCAATTGTGACTTGCTTGAGGAGGATCGTCATGGGCTGATTGGAAATTTAATGCAATATAACCTGAATTTTTGTCTTTGACCCTATATTTGAAGCGTTTTAAGGGAGTTTTATACTCATTTTCGGGACGTAGGTACCGACCATAAAAAAGGTCACTCTTTGAAGAATGACCTTTTTTTATAGCTTAGCGTAAATTTTAGAATCTTTCTAATTTAGAAAAGAAGAAATCTCCCTCAATTGCTGCGTTTTCGTTGCTATCACTTCCATGAACCGCATTTTCACCAATAGAGGCGGCAAAATTCTTGCGAATAGTACCTTCTTCAGCTTGAGCTGGGTTGGTTGCGCCAATCAATTTTCTAAAATCTTCTACTGCGTTGTCTTTTTCTAAGATTGCTGCAACAATTGGGCCTCTGCTCATAAATGCTACTAATTCACCAAAAAAAGGTCTTTCTCTATGGATATCATAGAATAAACCAGCTTGTTCTGTGGTTAATTTAGTCCATTTCATAGCTTTTACGGTAAAACCTGCTTTGATAATTTGGTCTAAAATAGCGCCTGTGTAACCTTTACTGGTTGCATCAGGCTTAATCATTGTAAATGTTCTGTTACTCATAGTTTTAGGTATAATTCGGGGGCAAATTTACAAATAAACTACCCTTTTTAATCTTATTGGACATTAATTTTTGTTAAACATGCTCAAATTGATTTGACAAAACAGGCTAGATGCTGCATTTTTGCTTGAATATGCAACCGATTGAACAGTTTTTCCCTTTTTTGAATTCACCTAGCAAGGTTATTATAACCATGCACCAGAAACCAGATGGTGATGCCATGGGGTCTACGCTTGGGTTGTATCATTTTTTAAAGGCGCTTGGACATGATGCTGTTGTAATTTCTCCCACCAATTGGGCCGATTTTTTAGATTGGATGCCTGGCATTGATACTGTTATTGATTTTGAAAAAAAGAAAGAGGTCGCATTAAAACTCATTTCTGATGCAGATTATCTTTTTTGCCTAGATTTTAATACGCTCAGCAGAACCAAAAATATGGAGCAACCTTTGGCTGATGCAAAAGGAGCTAGAATATTAATTGATCACCATCAACAACCTCAAACTGAAGTTTTTGCTTTCGGTGTTAGTGACACAACCAAAAGCTCTACCTGTGAAATGGTCTACGACTTAATTATGGAATCTAGCCATGGAGCTCATATTTCTTTGGATGTTGCTACTTGTTTGTATACCGGTTTAATGACGGATACAGGATCATTTAGATTTCCGGCAACAACGGCATCAGTGCACCGTATGATTGCACATCTAAAAGATTTAGGACTTGATCATACCGTTGTACACAGTCATATTTTTGATAATTCATTAGAAAATAGACTTAGGTTTATTGGCTATGCGTTACTTAACAGAATGGAAGTGCTCTACGAATGTAACACTGCAATTATGCATATTACAAAGCAAGATTTACAACGCTTTGATATTAAAACCGGTGATACAGAAGGAATGGTTAATTACCTATTAGGTATCAAGGGCATGAAGCTTGGGGCCATTGTAATTGACCGTGATGAAGAGCGTAAGTGGAGCTTTAGAAGCAAAGGTGCATTTGACGTAAACGCCTTTGCTAGAAAGCATTTTGAAGGTGGTGGGCACGTCAATGCAGCAGGTGGAAGAAGTGATGAAAATATTGAAACAACTTTACATACTTTTAAAGAGGTCTTAAAAGACTATTATAATCAACTACAATGAAAATGATCAAATCAACACTATCGCTTTTAGCAGCGGTTATCATTTTTGCGAGCTGTAATCAGTTCCAAAAATCACCTTCAGGTATGCCTTACAAAATTACAAAAGGCAACAGTAAAGAACTTTTAAAACATGGTCAGTTTGTTAAATTGAACATCGAATACAAGTTAAAATCCAAAGACACTGTCTTAAATACATCATATGGTCATATCCCTATGTATTTTTATTTAGATTCTGCTCGTTTAGGTAAGTACACATTTACAGAAGTAATTACAAAGTGTGCGCCTGGCGATAAAATGGAATTTTCATTGAGCATTGATTCCCTTAAAAAAATGGGTATGATTGAATTCAATGAAGTATTTAAAACAGGCGATTTCATCAACGGTAAATTAGAAGTAATTGCTGCATTTGCTAAAGAAGATTTAGTAAAAGCAGATTACGAAAAAGAAGTTGAAAAAGAAAAAGGAACAGAAATTGCTGCAGTAAAAAAATATGCTGAAAGCAAAAATATGAAAACCGTTTCTACTAAAAGCGGTGCGCTTGTAGAAATAACAAACCCTGGTGTAGGTCAAAAAGCTGATTCTGGATACCAAGTTTCTGTTATGTACAGAGGATATTTTGCAGATAAAGACGGAAAAGAATTTGATGCGAATATGGGTAAAGCAGCTCCAGACAATAAACCAATTGATGTTGTTATTGGACAACATGGTGTAATTCCAGGTTGGGAAGAAGGTTTAACTTTCTTTGCTAAAGGTGGTAAAGGACGTATTGTTGTTCCATCATTTTTAGGTTATGGCCCACAAGGTCGTCCTCCAGTTATTGCTCCATTTGCAAACCTATGTTTCGATGTAGAAATCGTTGACGTAAAATTAGCGCCTCCACCACCGCCACCAGCTCCAGGAGCAGGTATGCCAGGTATGCCAGGTGGCCCAGGTCAATAATTTAATAAGATATTATAGAAGCCTCAACAGAAATGTTGGGGCTTTTTTATTGTAAATAACAGCAAAGTGTAACTACTTCGTTTGCTTCTTTTACATCGTGAACCCTTAATATGGAGGCGCCATGTAATAGGGCAGCAGTATGTAATACGGTTGTTCCGTTGAGCGCATCGGCAGCAGTAATGCCTAGTGTTTTATAAATGGTAGATTTTCTGGAAACACCTATTAACAGTGGCTTTTGATAGTTAGTAAGTGCAGATAAATTTGAAATCAATTCAAAATTTTGAGTTGAGGATTTACTAAATCCAAAACCCGGATCGAGGATGAGTTGTTGTATACCAGCTTCCTTTGCAGTAGCACATGTTTTTGTAAAAAAATCATGCAACACCGGCATAATACTTGACTCGTTTTTTACGGTATGCATCTCACCTTTACTTTCATTTACATGCATTACAACGTATGGAACATCAAGCGATGCGATAGTAGTAAACATAGCAGCGTCATATTGGCCTCCACTGATATCATTAATGATATGTGCACCCGCTTTTACTACCTGGTTAGCTACTTCGCTAAAGTAGGTGTCTACCGAAATAAATAAATCAGGGAACTGTTTTAACACTGCTTCAATAACGGTACCAATTCTATCCAGTTCCTCGTTTGCAGAAATGGCATTGGCTCCAGGTCTGGTACTTTGACCTCCTATATCAATAATTGAAGCGCCTTCTACCTGCATTTTACCTACTCGGTCAATAGCTTCGGAAACAGCAGTAACCCGGCTCTTTTGGTAAAAAGAATCGGGTGTGATATTCAAAATCCCCATAATAAGGGGTTTTGTGCTAATGAGGGTTTTTCCTTGGCTATTTAGTGTCAACATTCTGATGTTTCAATTATATTGCATCCGCTTCAAAGATATTACCAAAGGATCAAAATAAGACCGATAAAATGAGCAGTACCAATCAGGCATATGATGCGGCTATTTTAGCTTGTAGAGACATATTTATTAAAAAAACAAAAGACTACGGAACTGCTTGGCGCGTTTTACGCACCATTTCTGTGGTGGATCAAATATTTATTAAGGCACTTCGCATTAGAACCATCCAAGATTTGCAAACCCAAAAAGTAGGAGATGATATCAATTCTGAATTTAAGGGGATTGTCAATTATGCGGTTATTGGTCTTATACAATTGGCGGTAGGTAATCCTCAAGTTGAAGAATTGCCTGTTGATCAGGTTGAAAAATTATATCTTCAATATGTAGATTTTGCGCGTCAAACCATGCTTGATAAAAACCATGATTATGGGGAAGCTTGGCGTGATATGAGTCAAGAAAGTTTTGCCGATTTAATACTCATGAAACTTATGCGTATTAAACAAATTTTAGGAAACGACGGCAAAACGCTGATCAGTGAAGGCATCGACGCCAACTATGTAGACATTTTAAATTACTCCGTTTTTGCACTTATCTTAATTTCCGAAGGAAAACATTAAAATCCCCAGCATGAAAAAATTAAACACACCCATTAGAATATTTGTAGGATTGTTGTTTATATTTTCTGGACTTATTAAAGCCAATGATCCGCACGGATTAAGCTATAAAATGCAGGAGTTTTTTGAAGTCTGGGGTTTTGACTTCTTAAACCCATTGAGCTTGTTTTCTTCACTTGGCATGAATGTACTAGAAGTATTTGCCGGTATTGCCATTATTGTAAATTGGCAAACCAAAAAAATTACATGGCTTTTATTTATTCTCATACTATTTTTCACCTTCCTAACAGGGTATGCTTTATTTTCTGGTAAAATTAAAACCTGTGGATGTTTTGGTGATTGCTTGCCGCTTACCCCAGCTATGTCATTTACCAAAGACATCATATTAGGTGTTCTTATTGTTATTTTATTAGCCACTAATTCTGGTAAAGCCAATAAAGGCATTTTTGGTAAAATTGTTTTGTATACCGTAACGCTTGGTACTGCTGCTTTTCAATGGTATGTTCTTAGTTACCTACCAATAGTAGATTGTTTGCCATTTAAAAAAGGCAACGATATTGTAGAACAAATGAAAGTACCTGTAGGCGCTATTCCGGATAGTACGTCGATTGAATTTATGTATACCAAAAACGGAAAAGAAGTTCGTTTTGATCAAGTAAATTTCCCAACCGATTTTGATAGTACTTATGTCTATGTTGATAGAAAAGACAAATTAGTTAAAAAAGGGAATGGCCTAGTTGCTAAAATTGTAGATTTTAATTTAACAACTAAATCAGGTACTGATACCACGGCTGCTTTATTTTCAAATTCAAAACAGTATGTACTTGTTTTTGCAAAAGAAATGAATGGTGCAGAAAGCTGGAAAAATGAGTTTCAAACAATTTATAAAAAGTTACAGGCTCAAAATATTGATGTCATACTTGTTACACCAGAAGCAGAAAGAGCTGCTTCTATATTTGGCAATATTAATATTGTAACATCCGATGCCACCGTCATTAAAACAGCAGCGCGAGTTATTCCAACTTATTTTTTAATGCAACATGCAGTTATTAAAGAAAAAGTAGCAGCGCCATGTATTGACAAATTATTTACCACAATTAATAGTAAGTAATGATTCGTTTCATTACCAAAAAACTAGGGTATGGACTTCTCGTATTAATAGGGGTAGTGGTGGTCGTGTTTTTTTTGTTTCAAGGTTTTGGAGATCCTGCTCGTTTGGTACTGGGTCAAAGTGGCGATAGTGCCACCATTAGTAATATCAAAAAAGAATTGGCACTAGACCAGCCAAAATCCAAACAGTTTTTATTATACCTAAACGATGTGTCGCCTATTGGACTTTATAGCGCATCCGAGATTGAATCTAAAAAATTAAGGGGTTATTTTATCCCTGTAGGTGAAAAGCAACTAGGGGTTAAATTCCCATACCTACGAAGGTCGTATCAGAGTAAAAAACAAGTCAGTGAAATACTCATGGAAGCCATACCGGGCACATTACTCCTTGCTTTTGCTGCGATGTTTGTAGCTACGGTGTTTGGGATATTATTAGGGATGTTAGCGGCCATTAAAAAAAATACCTGGATGGATAGCAGTGCCGTTTTTAGTAGTGTACTTGGTATATCAGCACCTTCCTTTTTTATGGGTATTATCATTGCGTATTTTTTTGGATTTGTTTTAACAAAGTATACCGGCCTTCAAATGACGGGTAGTTTATTTAATATCGACCCATATGCAGGCAAAACACTTGAATTAAAAAACTTAATCTTACCAGCACTTACACTTGGATTAAGACCCATGGCCATTATAACGCAACTTACCAGAAGCGCAATGCTCGATGTGTTAGACCAAGATTATATTAGAACCGCAAAAGCAAAAGGACTCTCAAATAGTAGCATCTATTTTGTGCATGCTTTACCCAATGCTTTAAACCCCGTAATTACTGCAGTAACCGGATGGTTTGCCGAACTATTAGCCGGCGCCTTTTTTGTAGAATATATTTTTGGTTGGAAGGGTATCGGAAAAGTTACCGTGGATGCATTAGAAAAATTAGACTTTCCAGTTGTAATGGGCAGTGTACTAGTAACGGCCACTTTTTTTATGCTGGTAAATATCTTGGCAGATATTTTATATGTAGTGGTAGACCCTCGGGTAAAACTTACTGAATAATAACTTCTGAAATAATTTTTTCGCCAAATGCTTCATTGACCCTTTCGATGATTTGATTTTTCTGGTACATCAATTCATTTTTAAGTGGCCCAACACTTGTAGTGATAAAAAGCTTTTGGTTCACGATTTGAATTTTGTCGGTGTATTGCGCAATGGTTTTACCCATTAACTTTTCCCAAATTTCTTCGATCTGAATAGCACGCACACCATTTTTTAAATGACTGCGTTGTAAAAATTTATGAATGGCTTCGCCAATAGAATATTCAGACATACTACAAAGGTAAGAGTTCAATCATTTGGAAAGGTGTATTAATTGCATGTAACTGCTGTTCAAGCCTTTGCGGATGGGTATCAGAGATAAAAACCTGGCCATCAGAAGCAGTACATACCCATTGTAATAATTCATACATACGGCTTTCATCTAGTTTTTCAAATAAATCATCTAACAGTAAAATAGGAGTGAAGCCATTTTTTGTTTTTAGTACTTCCCATTCTGCTAATTTTAGCGCAAAGAGTAAACTTTTGCGTTGCCCTTGAGAAGCTTCGTTTTTAAAAGGAGTTTCATCCATGGTAAAAACTAGGTCGTCGCGGTGAATACCTTTTGTGGTTCGTTGCAAGGTGCAATCTTTTTGAAAATTTTGAGCAAGTAACACATCAAAGGGCATGGTTTGTAGAGGGCTTTCATATACCAAATTGATATGATCATCAGTAGCTGCAATTCTTTTATACACGTTGGCTACGAGCGGGAAAAAGTCTTTTAAAAATTCAGTTCTTTTTTCAAAAATATATTGACCATTACTTATAAGCTGGTTATTGAGTACTTCTAATAGTGTCGTATCTATTGGGCCATTGTCATTTAATTTCAACAAACTATTACGTTGTTGCAACACTTTATTGTACGCAATTAAATGTTGTAAATAGGGTGCGTCTATTTGTGAAAGTAAAGTGTCTAGGTATTTTCTTCTAGCTTCACTAGGGCCAATCATTAGCTCAATGTCATCGGGCGCAATCATGACTGTAGGATAGCGGCCAATATGATCCGAAAACTTTTTGTATTGTTCATCATTAACCAGGAGCTCCTTTTTATTATTTTCTCTTACAATACAAACTACTTTATGTGGCTTTCCAGCAATCGCATAATTGCCTTCTACACGTAGACC
Source organism: Bacteroidota bacterium (assembly GCA_041173245.1). Taxonomy (GTDB): domain Bacteria; phylum Bacteroidota; class Bacteroidia; order Chitinophagales; family Chitinophagaceae; genus Sediminibacterium. The sequence continues at coordinate 76,256 of JBEDIY010000060.1, forward strand.
TTCAGTACCCCTTAAAACATTTTGAGCATCGGGGCGCGAAAAGTAACTCTTGGTAAGACTCAAATAGTAGATGCTATCTAATAAGTTGGTTTTGCCCGTTCCATTTTTGCCACAAATACCTACAATACGCTCCGTAAAAACAAAATCTCGGCGGGCGTAATTGCGAAACTGGGTCAGTGATAAATGGTTAAGTTGGAACATCTTAGCAAATTAAAGCACTAGTTTTCAAATTATAGACACATTGTTTGGGGTAAACCAATTAATTTTATAAAAAAAACGGTTGAAAACGATATTATCTGAAGCCCAGCTCGCATTAACTGTAAAAAGGCTGGCACATCAAATTTTAGAAAACAACCTTCAATTAGCTGATACGGTGCTCATTGGACTACAACCGCGTGGCATTTATTTAAGTGACCGTATTGTGCACGAGCTCATGCAGTTATTGCCTCCCAGTCAAATCGAATACGGAAAACTGGACATCACTTTTTATAGAGACGACGTGCGCAAGAGCCTTCATATTGCCAATGAAACGGATATCCCTTTTAGTATCGAAAACAAAAAAGTGGTTTTAATTGACGACGTTTTATATACCGGCCGCACCATTAGAGCTGCCCTAGACGCCTTATTGGCTTTTGGTAGACCTTCAAAAGTGTCTTTGTGTGTGCTAATTGATCGAAGATTTAGCAGAGAACTGCCGATTCAGCCAGATTATGCCGGAAAAGCCATTGACACCATTATTACCCAAAAGGTAAAAGTATGCTGGAAGGAGCGTGATCAGGTAGACGAAGTTGTATTATTATAGAGATCCATTTTACCAAACCAATTTTTTACTTTAGCTTTGTTTTTTAATGAAACTATCTACCAAACACTTACTTGGTATTAAAGATCTCAACCGAGACGATATTCAATTAATTCTTTCTACTGCTGCTCAATTCAAAGAAGTTTTACAAAGGCCGGTAAAAAAAGTCCCATCTCTACGAGACGTAACGATTGTAAATTTATTTTACGAGAATTCAACCCGTACTAGAATGTCTTTTGAACTAGCAGAGCGTAGGCTATCTGCGGATACCCTCAATTTTGCAGCGAGCAGTTCGTCGGCAGCAAAGGGAGAAACGCTACTGGATACGGTCAATAATATCTTAAGCATGAAAGTGGATTTAGTGGTCATGAGGCATAGCGCTTCTGGCGCTCCCCATTTTTTAGCACAACATATTCCGGCTGCCATAGTAAATGCGGGTGATGGCATTAACGAACATCCTACCCAAGCCTTACTTGACGCCTTTTCGATGCAAGAGAAGTTTGGTAAGCTAGAAGGCCTTAAAGTAACCATTGTAGGAGATATCATGCACAGCAGGGTTGCTATGAGTAACATGTATTTACTTCAAAAAATGGGGGCCGAAATTACCATTGCAGGACCACCAACCCTAATTCCAAAATATATCCAAGAAGCGTTTAATGTACGCGTCGAATATAACTTACAAAAAGCCCTAGCATGGTGCGATGTAGCCAATGTGCTCCGTATTCAGCTGGAGCGTCAAAATCAGCCCTTATTTTCATCACTGCGCGAATACAATTTAGCCTACGGCATTAGCCGCTCGATGCTAGAAAGTATAAACAAAGAAATTGTAATCATGCACCCTGGCCCCATCAATAGAGGGGTAGAACTTGATAGTGATGTTGCCGATGGGCCACATTCCATTATTTTAGACCAGGTAGAAAATGGGGTTGCTGTAAGAATGGCGGTTTTATATTTACTTGCCAATAGAGACCAATAAGCCTTAAATTTACACCATGCGAATTTGCCTATTCCCCGGAACCTTTGACCCCGTAACCCTTGGTCACGTGGATATCATTAACCGTGCGCTCCCTCTTTTTGACAAGATTTATGTAGGTATTGGCATCAATTCATCTAAAAACCCCATGTTTAGTCCGGAGCAACGTATGGAATGGTTTAATGAAATTTACCAAGATGAGCCAAAAGTTGAAAGTGTTGGTTATGAAGGTCTTACAGTGAATTACTGTAATTTAATTGGAGCTAGATTTATATTAAGAGGCATAAGATATGTGAGTGATTTCGAATATGAAAAAACCATTGCCGACGCCAACCGCACCCTCGATAAACACATAGAAACCATCTTTTTAACAGGTGAACCCAAGTTCACATCTGTGGCATCTACCATTGTTAGAGACATTCTAAGAAACGGGGGAGACGCTTCTCCATTTTTACCCGACGCCGTTATCAAATCATTAAAGCGTTAATTTCCGTATTTCAGCAACAGAATCCTTCAAATTAGCTGTATTTTTGTGCTTTAATTACTATTAAAACATTCCAATATGTACCCAGCAGAGATTGTCCTTCCTATGAAGGCAGAATTAACAGACGCAGGTTTTGATGAAATGGTTACAGCCGCTGAAGTTTCAGAAACATTAGGTAAACAAGGAACCACGCTTGTGGTGATTAACTCGGTATGTGGTTGTGCTGCAGGCACTTGCAGACCAGGTGTATTAATGGCAGTTCAAAACGCCACTAACCGCCCAGACCGTTTAACCACTAGTTTTGCTGGTTTTGACGTAGAAGCGGTAAACGAAGTACGTAAACTTTCGTTGCCTTACCCACCATCATCACCAGCCATCGCTTTATTTAAAGACGGTGTGCTTGTAAACCTAGTAGAAAGACATCAAATTGAAGGTCGTCCGGCGCAAGTCATTGCCCAGCACCTGATCTCTATTTTTGATGAACATTGCAATTAATTTATCTTAATTTTGTTTAGATGTGTTAGTAAGTAAGGGCTCCATGTAAGTGGAGCCTTCACTTTTAGAAATCAGCTCATATTCCTGCTTATGTATCCAAATTTATATTACGCAGTCAAAGACCTTTTTGGAATTGAAATTAATGGTCTTAAACTCATCAATTCTTTTGGCTTTTTTGTAGCCATTGCTTTTATTTCTGCATCAGCTGTTTTAAGCGCTGAATTAAAAAGAAAAGAAAAAGAAGGGCTACTCATACATGAGGAAGAAAAAATGATAATAGGAGCACCCGCTTCAATTCAGGAACTACTCTTCAATTTTTTACTCGGCTTTATTTTTGGATACAAAATTATAGGTGCATTTGTAGTACCTTCTGCACTTAATGACCCACAGGCATTTATACTTTCAACAAATGGAAGCGCACCAGTCGGAATCTTAACAGGTATTTTCTTTTTGATTTTAAAATGGTACGAAAAAAATAAAGTAAAACTTCCTAAGCCCGAAGAAAAAATATTTAAAATTTGGCCGCACGACAGGGTAGGTGATATTGTTTTATACGCGGCTATATTTGGTTTTTTAGGCGCTAAAATATTTCATAACCTTGAAAATTGGGGTGAATTTATAAAAGATCCTATTGGTAATTTAATAGCATTTAGTGGACTAACATTTTATGGGGGACTCATTTGTGCAACCGTTGCTATCATTGGATTTGCGCGTAAACACAAAATTGGTGTGGTACATCTAGCAGACACGATGGCACCAACCATGATGTTTGCATATGCCATGGGCCGAATAGGATGTCAAGTAAGTGGAGATGGTGATTGGGGTATTGTAAACAACAACCCAAAACCTTTTTCTTGGATGCCCGACGGATTATGGTCATCTGTGTATGCACACAACGTCATTGGTGAAGGTGTTCCAATTAAAGATTGCGTTGGGCCTTATTGCAACCAACTTCCAATGCCCGTATATCCAACGGCTTTATATGAAGTTATTGCTTGCTTAATTTTATTTGGCGTTTTGTGGTTCTTGAGAACTAGAATAAAGGTAGCGGGCAGGTTAGCAGCGCTTTATCTTATGTTTAATGGGATCGAGCGTTTTACGATCGAAAAAATTAGAGTAAATACAAAATATGTAGACCTTCCATTTCAACCCACACAAGCAGAATTAATTTCACTTTTCTTATTTTTAGGAGGTGTATTTTTGTGGTGGAAAGCAGGCAAGTGGAACAATAATAAACAATTAAAATAAACGATATGCCATCATTTGACGTAGCTAGTAAGGTAGACTTACAAACATTAGATAATGCCATTAATACGGTAAAAAAAGAAATTGCAGGACGCTTTGATTTTAGAGATTCTCCGGTTTCGATAGAACTCAATAAAAAGGACTATGTGGTTTCTTTAGAAGTGGATTCCGACATGAAAATGAAGCAACTCATTGATGTTTTAATAGGCAGGGCTATCAAGCAAGGCATAGACGGTAATGCTTTTGACTTCTCTAAAGACGCATACCCTAGTGGGAAAGTGGTAAAAAAAGAGGTGCCAGTAACAAACGGCCTTAAGCAAGAAGACGCTAAAAAGATGGTAAAAGCCATCAAAGACAGCGGTTTAAAGGTTCAAGCTGCTATAATGGACGATGTTATTAGGGTTACAGCCAAGAAAATCGATGATTTACAAGAAGTTATCGCCCTTTTAAATGGCGGAAACTTTGGTGTACCACTACAATACACCAACATGAAAAGCTAATAAAATTTGGCATGTAAGCGATTCTAGCCTAATTTTGCATCTCATTTAAAATAAGTGTACGGCCAAATCCGTACTACCTAAAAACCATAAATATGAAACAAGGTATCCATCCAGAAAATTATCGTTTCGTTGTTTTCAAAGACATGTCCAACGGTACTACTTTTTTAAGTAAGTCAACTACAGCGTCTAAAGAAACCATCACTTTTGATGACGGTAACGAATATCCAGTTGTCAAATTGGAGATTTCAAACACATCTCACCCTTTCTACACCGGTAAAAACATGTTGGTTGATACTGCTGGTAGAATCGATAAGTTCAAAAAGCGTTACGAAAAGAAGAAGTAATTCCTCTCCACATAAGTTTTTAAAAGCTGCTAGTTTATCTAGCGGCTTTTCTTTTTTACAACCCTTACCTTTGCCTTAATTCTAATCCTATGAAACTAGATATTTTAGCTTTTGGCGTTCACCCCGATGATGTAGAACTTGGCTGTGCCGGTACTATTATGGCTGCCATAGATCAAGGTAAAAAAGTAGGTATCGTAGATTTAACGAGAGGTGAATTAGGTACCAGAGGAACTCCCGCTACCAGAACTCAGGAGGCAGCGGCGGCAGCCAACATTATGGGCGTGTCTATTCGGGAAAACCTAGACATGGCTGATGGCTTTTTTGCAAACGATGAAGCGCACCAACGAAAAATTATTTCGATTATCAGAAAATACCAGCCAGATATCATTTTAGCCAATGCACCCGAAGATCGTCATCCAGATCATGGCCGAAGTGCAAAGCTTGTTTCGGATGCTGCTTTTTTAAGTGGACTTCGAAAAATAGAAACAATGCATGATGGTTCAGCACAAAATGCTTGGAGGCCTGCCTATACCTTTCATTATATGCAAGACCGTTTTATTCAACCTTCTTTTGTAATTGATATTACAAAATACATGGATCGTAAAATAGAAGCAGTACTTGCCTATGGCACACAATTTAACAGCGCTGATAGCTCAGAACCGCAAACCTATATATCATCACCACAGTTTTTAGAAACCGTAAAAGCGAGAGCACTCATGATGGGCAAAAGAATTGGTGTAGGATACGCCGAAGGATACATCACCGAAAAAATTATTGGCTTCTCTAATTTTGATGCCATCATCAAACATACTACTTAATACGCTATCAAATTTTTATTATGTCAAAAGTAAAAGTGGGTTTGGTACAAATGTTTGGCTTTTTAGCACTGTTAAGTTTGCCATTTATTTTTACGGCTTGCTTTAGAAACCCGTACAAGGCAACCAATAAAAAGCATACGCAACAAATAGATTCTCTAACAGATATTGCTGCGCTTACAAATAATGGAGGCATTATTTCGGATACTGTTAAACAAGCGCCATATTGGGTTGGCACCACCAATTTTGGATTACGCAAACCAAATTTTGTAATCATCCACCACACTGCTCAAAATTCATGTGAAGAAACACTTAAAACATTTACCATACCACGAACTGCTGTGAGTGCGCATTATGTGATATGTAAAGATGGAACCATACACCAAATGCTCAATGACTATATGCGTGCCCAACATGCAGGCATTAGTAAGTGGGGTAATTTAATTGATATAAATTCTTCGTCGATAGGTATTGAACTTGACAACAATGGATTTGAACCGTTTGACAGTTTGCAAATCAATAGTTTACTTGTGCTGCTTAATAGACTCAAACAAAAATATACCATTCCTTCGCCTAATTTTATTGGACATGGTGATATTGCACCCACTAGAAAAAACGATCCGAACTTCAGATTTCCTTGGAAGTTGTTAGCTACTAATGGTTATGGCCTTTGGTTTGATGATACATTACCACCAGCCCCAACTAATTTTAATCCATACATCGCCCTTCGTATTATTGGATACGATTTAAAAGATTCTACCGCGGCAGTTAGGTCGTTTAAAAGACACTTTTTACAGGATACCACGAGGCGTTTAAACGCGGTTGATACACTGGTGCTCTCTAATTTGCAACGTAAATATTTCTAAAAAAAAAGTACCGATAAATTATAAATCCTAACAATTGTTAGCTTATTTTTGTACCACAAATAAAGCTTCTATGGATTTTAATTTAACCGAAGAGCAGCTGATGATTCAGGCTGCAGCACGTGATTTCGCAAAAAATAGTTGTTTACCTGGTGTTATTGAAAGGGATGAAAAACAATCATTTCCTAAAGAACAAATTATGCAACTAGCAGAACTTGGCTTTATGGGTATGATGGTGAGTCCTAACTATGGTGGTGCAGGTATGGACACGATTAGCTATGTGCTTGCTATGGAAGAAATTAGTAAAATTGACGCGAGTGTTAGTGTTTGCATGAGCGTAAACAATAGTTTAGTTTGTTGGGGGCTTGAAGCTTTTGGTAACGAGGCGCAAAAACAAAAATATTTAACGCCACTTGCAAAAGGCATTAAAGACAATGACCTTTACATTGGCGCTTTTTTATTAAGTGAACCAGAAGCAGGAAGTGATGCTACTAGTCAACAAACTACTGCCGAGGATCAAGGAGATTATTATTTATTAAATGGTACCAAAAACTGGATTACCAATGGTTCTAGCGCCTCTGTATATTTAGTAATTGCACAAACGGATCCTGCTAAAGGGAGTAGAGGTATCAATGCATTTATTGTAGAAAAAAACAGCCCTGGCGTTACCGTTGGTGCAAAAGAAAATAAATTAGGCATTAGAGGAAGCGATACCCACTCTATCATGTTTAACGATGTTAAAGTTCCCAAAGAAAATCGAATCGGAGAAGACGGATTTGGATTTAAATTTGCCATGAAAACCCTTGCTGGTGGTCGTATTGGTATAGCTGCACAAGCTCTAGGTATCGCAAGTGGTGCATACGAATTGGCGCTTGGATACAGCAAACAACGTAAAGCTTTTGGTAAAGAAATCATGCACCACCAGGCAATTCAATTTAAATTAGCCGACATGGCTACAAAAGTAGAAGCGGCTAGATTACTTTGTTTTAAAGCAGCTGCAGACAAAGACGAACATAAAGATTATGGGTTTTCATCTTCGATGGCCAAAGTATTTGCGAGTGAAGCAGCCATGTGGATTTCTACAGAAGCTGTTCAAGTTCATGGTGGCTATGGTTTTGTAAAAGAATACCATGTAGAACGCCTGATGCGCGACGCCAAAATTACCCAGATATACGAAGGCACTTCAGAAATTCAAAGAATTGTAATTAGTAGACATATTTTAACCAACTAATTGGTTAAACAATTTACTACGACTCCATTTCTAAAACTTTTTCAAAAACAGTTTCATACTCTGTGTTGAGTGTGGCTAGTTTTTGTTGAACCGATTTATATTCAGACTCGAGTGTTGTAAATCTTGCTGGATCGGTATAGGTATCTGGATTACCTAGTTCCTGCTCAATAGTATCTTTTTGAATTTTTGTATTATTGATATCTAGCTCTAATGTTTGGAGCCTCTTTTTGTGCTTTTGCAATTCTTTTTGAAAATCTTTATCAATAGCCGTATTAGGCGTTGGTGCTTTTATTTCTGTAGTTGCAACCTTTGGAACTGGGGCAGGAGTTGTTGCAGCAGCTGCAGTTCCGGAACCTTTATTTTCTTTTTGCTTGGCAGCCATACGTTCATTCCATTCTACCCACTCGGCATATGAACCTTTAAACTCTTTAATTTGATGGTCTACGATTTCCCAAATTTTATTCGCTGTTTGAGATATAAAATAACGGTCGTGACTAATTAAAATATAACTGCCTTCGTACTTGTTTAGTGCACCAGCGAGTAGTTCTACTGAGTGCATATCAAGGTGGTTGGTAGGTTCATCCAGTAATAAAAAGTTAGCCTTACTCACCATTGTTTTTGCAAGTGCCACCCTCGCTTTTTCACCACCACTTAATACACGTATTTTTTTATCTACATCATCACCACCAAATAAAAACGCACCTAAAATACTACGTAATTCAACATCGGTTTTTTTACTGCCGCATTGTTGCATTTCCTCCAAAATAGTATTCGTAAGTGTAAGTGCTTCCAATTGGTGCTGCGCATAAAAACTTTCTTCAACGTTATGTCCCCAAA
>JBEDIY010000061.1:0-4418 GCA_041173245.1 Bacteroidota bacterium
CTTAACAAACGAGCTTCTGCTTGGTAATTAGCTGATAGTGCTGTTCCAACAACTGCAGTTCCTTTAGCGGTCATGCCTTCTAAAAAAACGTTTGCTAAGTTAATTACATAATAGGCTCTTGACCAATGGTTTTGAACAGAGTTCGTAGAGCTGTTTGACGGAGTATAGTTCCATACATCAAAACCCGTTACAACGTTGGTTCTTTCATTCATAAAATCACCACCACGGATATCGTTAAATACTTGGTAACGACCACCGTACATGCCTGAATTTTTAATAGAAGCATAAATAGCTCTTACCTGACCTTCAACTCTATCCTTACTATCAAATGCAGTAAGGTCAGAAATTACGTTGGTAGGAACCGGATTTACAAAATTTTCTTTGGCGCATGAGGTCATTTGAACAAGACCTGCTGCCATCAAAATGTATAATAGATTCTTTTTCATTTTTCTTAATTAATAGTTTAACAATTAAAAACCAACGTTGATACCAACAGTGATTGTACGTTGGTTAGCTACAGTGTTTCTGTCAACACCAAAATTGGTAGTGCCGTTTCCGTTAGAAGAAACCTCAGGATCTGGTCCTGGATATGCTGTTAAGATAAGCAAGTTGTTTCCTGAAACATAAAAACGTGCATTAGAAATTTTGATTTTGTCCAACATATTTTTTGGAAAATTGTAGCCAAGTGTTAGGGTTCTTAACTTAATAAAATCACCTTTAAAAACGTTAATGTCAAGTGGGAAAGAAGAACCATTAGAAACGTTGTCTCCAAATACTGCTCTTGGAAATTCAGTAACGTCGCCAGCTTTTTGCCATCTATTTAAAACACCAACTTCGTTGTTCCAGAAACGTTGGTCTCTTAAACCAGCTTGCGTACCATAATACAACCAGTTACCCATTTGATAGGTAAATAATGCATTCAATTCGAAGTTTTTGAATCGTAGGTTATTTTCAAAACCACCAAATATTTTAGCGTGTGTGTTTTTGTAGACAATCGCATCTGCGCTACTTACAGTTGGAGCTACAGTACCATCGGCATACATAAAACGAGATTGACCTGCTGGTGCAACGTGTTGGAAAAATACTTGTCTACCTTGTGCATTCAAGAAAATTCTTCGTCCAGAAGCTTGATCAACACCTGCTGTTCTTGTTACAAACAACATACCAATTGGATTACCCGGCATGGTAATACTTGGATTCTCTAAACCACCTGTAGAACCAATAATGTTGGTGATACCTGGTGCTAAAGACAATACTTTATTGTCATTGGTAGATAAATTAAATGAAGTACTCCAAGAGAAATCTTTGTTTTGAACTACGTTGTATTTAATATCAAATTCAAAACCTCTATTGTACATAGAACCAATGTTGGTTGGAATATTTGATGGTAAACCAGCAGATGGCGGTTGTGGAACAAATAGTAACAACCCATTGTTGTTACTATTGTAGTAACCGATTTCTGCAGTTAAACGATCATTAAATAAACCAAAGTTTAAACCAACATCTGTTTTTTTACTGGTTTCCCAAGTAAGGTTTGGATTACCTGCTTGGCTATAACCTACGGTTCCGGCACTTCCATATAAACCAGAGTTAAATGTTGATAATGATGCAAAGTTTCCTAGGCCACCAATATTACCAACTTTACCATAGCTACTTCTTAAACGTAAGCTACTAAACACTTTATCTAACTTGATGTTCTGAATGAATTTTTCAGATAATACATCCCAGCTTGCAGACACACCCCAAAAAATACCATACTTACTATTCACACCCAATTGGGAAGCACCATCTCTTCGTACGTTAGCTGTTAAGAAATATTTTCTGCTAAAATTATACTGCGCACGTGCAAACTCAGAGTATAAATAATTTTCGCCAATTCCAAGTCCAGAAGTGTTAGGAGTTACCCAGCCACCTTGAATATTTGTAAATGCAGGATCCGCAACAGTTACGCGGTTTAAGCCATAACTATTTTGGTCAGATTTTTGTTGCTCCATACCAGCTAAAACGCTAACAGTATGTTGTTGTGCAAACACTTTATCAAATTGAGCAGTGGTTGTCCAAACCCAACGTTTGTTTTTGTTAAAAATAGCAGAAACAGAACCTGTAGTTGAAAAACCTTCTCCAGATAATGGATGAGAAAATACATCATTGTCAACCATTAAATAATCAAGACCATATTGTGTTCTTACAGCCAACCAACTAACTGGCTTAAACTGTGCATATAAATTGCTAACTAAGTGTTCGCCATAGCTATTAGACCTGTTTTTATCCATGGTAATTTGTGGATTGTAAAAACCTACTTGGCCTAATTTATTACCCATAACACCAATGAGTCCATTTGCTTGGTTATATGAACCATCAGCATTGAAAGGACCAACGTTAGGTGCAGTAATTAATGCCACACGACCTAAACCAGCTGTTGCAAATGCATCCCCTAATGATCCAGAACTTGTAGCAGCTGTATTTTGATCACTAGTGTATTGGATTTTTCCACCCATGCTAAAAAACTTACCAGCTTTATGATCTACGTTCATTAATAAAGTTAATCGCTTAAAATCGTTTCTGTTAATAATACCTTCTTGCTCTGTATAACCAGTAGAAAAATAATAACTAGTAGATTCGTTAGCGCCTGATAAACTTACTGTATTACTGTGTTGTAAACCTTGACGGTAAACAATGTCTGCCCAATTGGTATTAATCATTTTTCCATCTGCACCCATTGTTGTTGCAAACGCGTTGGTTGCAGCATTAAAAGTTCCCGCATTTCTTAATGCTTCGTTTTTATAGTCAGTGTATTGTTGTGCATCAAGTACTTGTTGTAAACGCTGCGGATTGCTAAATCCAACCCAGCTATCTAACGTAACTTTTGAACGACCTGGCTTACCTTTTTTAGTGGTAATAAATAGTACACCATTTGCCGCGCGGCTACCATAAATAGCTGTTGCAGCAGCGTCTTTCGCAACGTCAACACTTTCAATATCATTTGGATTGATAGAAGATAAAACGTTACCTGCTGCGCTAGTAGAACTACCATCACCAGTAAATACAGGTACGCCATCAACTACAATAAGCGGATAAGATGATAATGAAATAGAGTTTGCTCCTCTAATTCTTAATACCGGTGGTGCGTTTAATACACCACTAGGAATCACAACTTGCACACCTGCAGCTCTACCACCTAATGCTTGTTCAAAACTTTGTGTTGGTTTGTTGGCTAGCGCCTCACCTTTAACACTAGCAATACTTCCAGTGATGTCTCTTTTCTTTTGTGTACCATATCCTACGACAACCACGTCATTTAAGGCTTTGTCTTCGGGAGATAATGAAACCGTAACAGTTGATACGCCTGTAATACTTACTTCTTTAGCATCAAATCCTACATAAGTAATTTTTAAGCTTTTTACTTTTTCTGTTACTTGAATCGAAAAAGATCCATTGTTGTCTGATAGTGCATTTTTATTTACACCCACAGCACTAATTGTAACACCGCTTAATGGTGTTCCTTTGTCATCGGTTACCTTACCGGTAACTGTTCGAGGAGATTGAGCGTATGCCTGTACTATAAACAGCAAAGCAAACGCCAAAAAAACAGCTAGTTTTTTCATCGTTTTTAATTTTGGTTAATATAAAGTTGAATTTAGTTAAATTATTTTTATGTTAATTATTTAATTTTAAAAAATACTTAATTTAGCTCTAATTATCAATTTGTAAATAATTGATTTTCAATATTTTTATAATAAAAAAATATTTTTTTTGAATATATAATCATTATTAAGTTATATTTAATTTTATGAAAATAAAAGAAATAATCGGTAGAAATATACGTAGACACAGAGAGGCAGCAGGTATAAGACAGGGCGCTTTAGCCAAAGAATTAAATATAACAGCCAGTGCACTCAGTCAAATTGAAACAGGAAAAACGGATGTTTCTGTAGAACGCATCGAACAAATAGCAGAAAAACTAAAATTGAGTTTTTATGAACTCATGACAACACCCAATCATGTAGGCGGTATTAAAGCAGGAATTGGTGTAGATACAATTAATAATAATTCAATTCACTTGCTCATTGATAAATTAGATTCGCTGATTCAAGTGACGAATAAAAAACAAGATTAATTTTTACGCTAAGAAAAATTAAAATGTAGCACTCAGTGTTATAAAAAATGATCTGGCATCTGCTGGTAACGCACCTGGTCCCGGATATCCACCAGCACGTCTTGTGAAATAGGTGACATTAAATAAATTATTAATTCCTGATTTACACGATAAGCCATTTGAAAATTTATAGGAGAAAGTAAGATCTGAAACAGTGTATGAAGGAATCAAGCCAACGGTTCCATTTAAAGAAGGCATTATTGTATTGTTTGCGTCACTAAATGATTCACTAACATAACTTACTTGAGCGGTACACAAAAAT
>JBEDIY010000062.1:0-7048 GCA_041173245.1 Bacteroidota bacterium
GGCTCATTTGCTTAATACTTAAGCTCATTTTGCGTGCGTCCTTATCAAGTGTTACCACTTTAGCTTCGTACTCATCTTGTAACTTAAAGAATTCCTTTGCGTTGATTGGTGTGTTAGCCCATGTAATTTCTGATACGTGTACTAGACCTTCAACACCTGGTTGAATTTCTAAGAACGCACCGTAATCTTCAATGTTTACAACTTTACCTTTCACAACAGAACCTTCTGAAAGTCCTTCTGGTAATACATCCCAAGGGTGTGGTGTTAATTGCTTAAGACCTAAACTGATACGTTTTTTGTCATCATCAAAGTCTAATACAACAACTTGTAATTTTTGATCCATCTTCACCACTTCGCTAGGGTGAGAGATACGACCCCAAGAAATATCGGTGATGTATAATAAACCATCGAGTCCACCTAAGTCCATAAATGCACCAAAGTCAGTGATGTTTTTAACAACACCTTCTAACACTTGACCTTTCTCTAATTTGCTCATGATCTCTGCACGTTGTGCTTCGATATCGCTTTCGATTAGGGCTTTGTGTGATACAACTGCGTTCTTAATTGTTTCGTTGATTTTTACAACTTTAAATTCCATTGTTTTACCAACAAACTGATCGTAATCAGTAACTGGCTTCACATCAATTTGAGAACCTGGTAAGAAAGTTTCCATACCAAATACATCAACGATCAAGCCACCTTTAGTTTTGCTGGTAACAGTTCCTGTAACCACTTCACCTGTCTTGTGCACTTCCATAATTCTTTCCCAAGCACGGAAGATGCGCGCAGATTTGCGGCTAAGGTGTAAGTTTCCTTGACGGTCTTCTTTTTCAACAACCATCACTTCTACTTCATCACCAATTTTTAATCCTTGAAGATCACGGAATTCGTTAGAAGAAATAAGGCCATCACTTTTAAAACCAATGTTGATTACAACATCTGTTTTAGTTAAAGCAACAACGATACCATTCATGATTTCGCCATCTTGGATTTGTACGAAAGTGCCATCATACACTTTATCATACTTTACTCTTTCTGCTTCGGCATAATGACTCACGTTACGTTTGTCAATGCTCCAGTCAAAATCATCGTGCGCAGTTTCTACAACTGGCGCTGCTTCAGGGGCATTTGTTGTCGCAGTTACAGTATCTGTTGCCTCGGCACCAGTGCTGTCCTGAGCATCTGCGTTTAATTGTTTACGGAAAATTTGCATAAAATAACCCCGATGGTTTAATGAATTCGGGGGTGCAAAAGTATGAAAAAAGCACTAAAAAAAACACCTAATCCCCAATAAATAATGGGTTTTAGCTATTTTTTGCGGCATCGGCAATAGACTTGGCGGCGATCCAGCCAGAGGTCCAAGCATTTTGAAAATTAAAGCCGCCTGTAATACCGTCGATATCCATAATTTCACCCGCAAAATAAAGCCCTTTATGGAGCTTGCTTTGCATCGTATTGGCGTCTATTTCGGCTAGTTTTACCCCACCACAAGTAACAAACTCTTCTTTAAAAGTGGTTTTGCCCGCTACCTTACATTCAAAGCCCATCAATGCGATAATGAGTTTATTTTGACCGCCCGATGTGAGCGTTGCCCAACTGGCCCCGGCATCAATCCCAGAAACGGTTAGCAAATGCAACCAGAGCCTACTAGGGAGTTCAAATGGATTGCGTCCACCCAGTTTAGCATTGCCCTGCTCGGCTCTAATTAAGGGCCAAGCTGTGCGTAGATCCTGCTCGGCATAGGTGGGGATCCAGTTAACACGAATGGTAAACTGATAACCCAAATTTGCAAGTTCTCTAGCACCCCAAGCCGAGCACTTTAAAATAGCTGGTCCGCTCATGCCCCAGTGCGTAATAAGCAAAGGGCCAGTAGCGCTAATTTTAGTGCCGCTAATTTTTACCTGTGCTTCTGGCACACTTACACCCATCAGTTCCGTAATTGGATTACCTGACATGTTAAATGTAAATAGTGATGGTACAGGGGTTTCGATGGTATGGCCAGTGTTTGTAACAATATCAAATTGAGACGCTTTTGGAAATCCGCCTGTTGCCAAACAAACATAATTGGCATCGATATTTTCTTTGTCTGTAACGATGACAAATCCCCCACTCTCTTTACTAGTAATTTTTTCTACCCCAGTTTGTAACTGAACTTGAACTTTGTATTTGTCTGCTTCTTTTAACAAACAATCAATAATGGTTTGCGAATTATTTGTAATTGGGAACATTCTGCCATCTGCTTCTGTATGAAGCGCTACACCACGTGCTGCAAACCACTCGATGGTATCGTTTGTATTAAACCAATGAAATGTTTTTTTAAGAAAATTTTGTCCGCGCGGATATTTTTGTACGAGTTCTGGTAATTCAAAACAGGCGTGTGTTGTATTACAACGGCCGCCACCGCTCACCTTTACTTTAGCGAGTAATTTATTGGACTTTTCTACAAGTAAAACTTGCAAGCCCGGATTCAAACGAGCTGCATTTACTGCACAAAAAAATCCTGCCGCACCACCACCTATCACTACTAACTTTTCACGCATGGCAGTTGAATAAATAATTAATAGTAGCTACTATTTAAATTTATATTTGATTTTTCTGCAGCTTCAATAATGCTAAAATCAGATAGTATGAGTGCCTCGTTTCTTTTTACACAAATATCATGTTCAAAATGAACAGATACTTTTCCGTCCTGCGTTTTTACGGTCCATCCATCATCTTCGGTGTACACTTTATGCGTGCCTAAATTAATCATAGGCTCAATAGCAAGTACTAAATTTTCTTTAAGTTTAGGGCCGTTGCCACGTTTACCATAGTTAGGCACTTGTGGGTCTTCATGTAAATTTCTACCAAGTCCATGCCCTACTAGTTCACGCACTACGCCATAACCGTGTTTGAATTCTGTATGTTCTTGAATCGCATATGAGATATCACCAATACGGTTGTTAACCGTTGCTTTTTCGATGCCTTTGTATAAAGATTCTTTGGTAACTTTTACGAGGTCTAAAATTTCTGGGGCTACTTCTCCAATAATAAAACTATAGGCATGATCACCATGCCAACCATTTAAAATAACGCCTAAATCTATAGAAACAATATCGCCATTTTTAATGGGCGCTTCATTTGGAAAACCATGCACCACCACGTCATTAACAGAGGCACAAATATTGAACGGATAACCTCTATAATTAAAAAAAGAAGGCACAGCGCCATGGTCTTTTACAACGGTTTCACACAACTTATCAATTTGCAAAGTAGTAACACCTGGCTTGATAAAATTAGCTACTTCAGTAAGTGCTTTACTTACAAGACAAGCGGCTTCTTTCATGAGCGCAACCTCAGCTTCCGTTTTATACATCATACCAATATTTCTTCTTGTCATTGTTAAAAAAGAAAACCTGTCAGGCCACAAGCACTGACAGGTTTTATTATCGTTTTGTCAAATAATATTACATGCCACTTGCAGTATCAACTTGTCTGCCTTGAACACGTCCACCTTCCATTAATCCATCATACTGACGCATTAATAAATAGGTTTCAATTTGTTGAAGTGTATCAAGTACAACGCCTACCATGATTAATAATGAAGTACCTCCAAAGAAAGAACTAAATCCTTGCGTTACACCCAAGCGTTGCGCAAAGCCCGGCATAATACCTACTAGTGCTAAAAAGATAGCGCCTGGTAAAGTAATTTTATCCATGATAGCTCCAATGTAATCGGCAGTGGGTTGACCTGGCTTAACACCTGGTACAAATCCATTATTGCGTTTTAAATCTTCAGAAATTTGTTTTGGATTAAAGATAAGTGCTGTGTAAAGGAATGTAAATCCAATAACCATGATAGAATAGATAGCCATATAAGGCCAGCTGCTATGGTCGTTGAATACTTTTACAATCCCTTGTGCCGAATCTAAATTGGTGAAAGAAACAAGTGTAGGTAAGAACATAATTGCTTGCGCAAAAATGATTGGCATAACACCAGCACTGTTTACTTTAACAGGCAAAAATTGACGCGCACCACCAAATTGACGACTACCTACAATTTGTTTTGCATAGTTCACTGCAATTTTACGAACCCCTTGTACAAGTATAATAAGGCCCATAATAATGGTCACTAAAATAGCAACCTCAATTAAAAATATTAAAAGTCCACCGCCGCCTTTTTGGCCCTTTGCGCTAAACTCCTGAATAATTGATTGTGGTAAACGAGCCAAGATACCTACCATGATAATGATTGATGTACCATTACCTAATCCTTTGTCCTGAATTTTTTCACCCAACCACATCACAAACAAAGTTCCTGCTGTTAATGTAATTACGGTAGAAAACCAGAAGTAAGGTGCATACGCTGCAATGATTGCTGGCGCATAACCTGGACTGTTTAAATAAGCAACATAAGCACCTGCTTGGAACGCTGTAACAATAACTGTTAGGTAACGTGTCCATTGGTTAATTTTTTTACGTCCGCTATCTCCTTCTTTCTGAATTTTTTGCAATTGCGGAACCAAGATGGTCATTAATTGCATGAAAATAGAAGCGGAAATGTATGGCATGATACCAAGTGCTAAAATAGATGCTTGAGAAAATGCACCACCTGCAAACATATCAAATATGCCAAGTAAGCCATTGCCTTGCGCAGCAGCAGAAGCTGCTTCTATTTTATTTGGATCGATACCAGGAAGGGTAATCTGCGTACCTAAACGATACGTTAGTACTAGGGCAAGCGTAACAACAATTTTGTTACGAAGCTCATCGATTGCCCAGATATGTTTTAATGTTTGAATTAGTTTTTTCACTTAAATCAATTGTAGCGTTAATAGTATTTACCAGGGCTAAGCCGTTGGCAATTTACGGGAAATTACTTTACAATTTCAAGGGTTCCACCTGAAGCTTCAACAGCAGCTTTTGCCTTGTCACTTGCAGCGTTTACCTTAAATGTAAGTTTAGCCTTTAATTCGCCATTTGCTAATACTTTTACACGATCAGTGCGGCTAATTAAACCGTTGATGTATAAATTTTCTAAGCTAAATTCAGTGAAACCATATTTTTCAACCAATTGATCAATTTGACCTAGGTTAAACACTTTAAATTCGATACGATTGTTATTCTTGAATCCACGTTTAGGTACACGACGTTGAATAGGCATTTGACCACCTTCGTGACCCATTTTGCTCTTGTAACCTGCACGGCTTTGACCACCTTTGTTACCTTTTGTAGAAGTACCACCTTTACCAGATGCTTCACCACGACCAATACGGATTGCTTTGTGCGTAGATCCTTCTGCTGGCTTTAAATTGTGTAGTTTCATGTTTGTTTGATTTTGAACTTACGGGGTATCACCCCTCGCAATTGTTAAATAATGAAAATTATGTCTATCAAATTAAATAAAAATGAATCAATTGGAAAATTGACTCATTTTATTAATTATATAAACATGCTTTTATAGTATTAAGCGACCTCTTCTACTTTTATTAAATGGCTTACTTTATTTACCATTCCTAAAATTTGAGGAGTTGCTTCTACTTCTTTACATGCATTTAGTTTTCTAAGACCCAATGCAATTAAAGTTTGTTTTTGGCGCTCAGATCTGTCAATACCACTTTTGATCTGAGTTATTTTAATTTTTTTCATAACCAGAGGTTTTATCCGTTAAAAACTTTGCTTAGTTTAACACTACGTGTTTTAGCTACTTGTATAGGCTCTCTTAAAAGGCTTAATGCTTTTAGCGTTGCTTTTACCACGTTGTGTGGGTTAGCTGAACCTAAACTCTTTGCTAATACGTCAGTTACACCTGCACTTTCAAGTACTGCACGCATGCTACCTCCTGCGATTACACCCGCACCGTGTGCAGCTGGCTTAATCAACACTTTAGCAGCACCTAGCTTAGCCCATTGTTCGTGCGGAATAGTTCCGTGCATGATAGGGACTTTCAAAAGGTTTTTCTTTGCGTCATCAATACCTTTTGCAATTGCTTCTTGTACTTCTTTTGCCTTACCCAAACCTTGTCCTACAACACCATTTTCATTACCTACTACGACAAGCGCTGAGAAGCTGAATGTACGTCCACCTTTAGTGGTTTTAACCACGCGATTAATGGCAACTACTTTTTCTTTGAGTTCCACATCGCCAGCGGCTTTTACCTTATTTACGTTTACTTTAGACATTTATCTAACGATTAATTGTTGTTAGCAAAATTAGAATTGAAGACCGGCTTCTCTCGCACCATCAGCCACAGACTTAACACGGCCATGATACAAATTACCACCTCTATCAAAAACCACAGCAGTTAAGCCTAGTTCGATAGCTTTACGAGCAACTGCTGCGCCCACCAACTTAGATTTATCAATCTTAGTGATTTTTTGAGCAGCAATATCTTTATCTCTTGAAGATGCAGATGCAAGTGTTACACTGTTGTCGTCATCTATCAATTGAGCATAGATGTCGGCATTGCTTCTGAATACAGACAAGCGAGGCTTTACAGCAGTACCTTGCACCTTTTTGCGGATGCGGTATCTGATTTTTTGCCTTTGAATTAATTTACCCATTGTATTTCTGTTTGAAACCTCCGATTCGGCCGGAGATTGTTGATTATTTTATTTGTTAACGATCTTAGCTTATTTACCAGCAGCTTTACCAGCTTTTCTTCTAAGAATTTCACCAGCGTATTTAACACCTTTACCTTTGTACGGCTCTGGTTTACGAAGGCTTCTTAATTTCGCAGCAACCTGACCAATTAATTGCTTGTCGATACCTTCTAAGAAAATTTTAGGGTTTTGACCTTTTTCTGTAGTAGTTGCAACTTTTAATTCGCTAGGAACTTCAAAAATAATATTGTGAGAATAACCAAGTGCTAAGTCTAAAACGTTACCAGTATTGGCAGCTTTAAAACCCACACCCACTAATTCTAATTCTTTTTTATAACCTTCAGTAACACCTTTTACAAGGTTGCTAATGAGTGAACGGTACAAACCGTGCATAGCTCTGTGACGAATTTGTTCTGTGGGACGAGAAACAACTACTTCTGTTTCACCAACAGTTACAATGATATCTC
>JBEDIY010000063.1:0-7090 GCA_041173245.1 Bacteroidota bacterium
GTTTTATATGATAGATCCCGTTTATACAACCTATTCTGGGAGAAATTCAGCGGACCTGTAAGAATGCTAATCGAAAATAAGTTTGTTTATGAAAAGTTCTGGGAATTTAATCGTGGTGAAATTCAGGATTACCTTACCCCATTTAATAAATCTATTTCAACCGCTCATAACTGTTTATCCAAAGAAAATATTGAAGGCCTGTTGGAAATTGTATTAGAACGATTATATACCCTTCGAAATTCTATTGTACATGGCGGCGCTACATACAACTCTAAGCTTAACAGAACACAGCTTAGGGACGCTAGCAACATCATGCAACTACTAGTCCCTATTATCATTGATATAATGATTGAGAACAAGGATCATGACTGGGGTGATATTGCTTATCCTGTGATTTTGTAAGAATCGTGGTTTTAAATTTACAATTCTTTAGCTATTTCTAAATTAAGAGTCTCTAATAATTGATTTTTTTGATCGTTACTAAACCCATGAATCATTTGAACTAAGCCCGTAAGTTCAATAATATTAATATCCAAGCCCCTTTCCTGCTCTATTTCTTGAACCTTTATTGGCAATACCTTATTTCTAATTGTAATAAAATTTAAACGATCTCTTACCTGTTTAGCAGCATCTCCTTCCATTTTTTTATTATCTAAGTATGTTGTTATACTATAACTAACATCTCCGCAAGTCATATCCACACCACCATCGTTTGAATTTGTTCTTGTCCATCTAAAAATATCTGCACCAAAAAATCTCAAATGTGTTTTAAGCACAGAATAGGAAAATATCTCTAAAAAAGCTGGAATCAACCTTAGTTCTAGTTCTGGAGGCGACTCATTTAATACCCCAATAGCATAGTCTAAAAACTCCTCTCTATCATTATTTAATTTTTCAAAAATTGGAGAAAAAAGAGGCTGTATACTTTGCACACTCTGTATTAAGTCTACCCAATTAATCAAACCAAATGATTCACGGTAAGCCTCGAGAATATATAAATCTTGGCCATTTTTAGTAATAAACTTTTGCTTTGTCATGTAAACAGGCGCTACCCCTGAATTCAAAAAGGTTGGATTAATTAATGCAACATCCTGCCACATAGAAGAAACTTCTCTTTG
The DNA here is from genome assembly GCA_041173245.1 of Bacteroidota bacterium. GTDB lineage: Bacteria > Bacteroidota > Bacteroidia > Chitinophagales > Chitinophagaceae > Sediminibacterium. The sequence goes on from JBEDIY010000063.1 coordinate 1,119, forward strand.
CTGAAAACTTTGATCAATGCATCTTTGATCATCATGATATATTTTTTTCAAGCATAAAATAGCATGCAAATTTGTCTTTTGCTTTCCATCAACGAATTCTCTAATAATATCTAACATAGTTTAAATTTTCTCCTCCCAATACTGCCAAATACAGGCCATACTTAGGGTATCAAGTTTACAATATTTTTTTAGCGCACCTTCATAAAGTGCTTTAACCTGGGCATTATCCTTATTAATACCATAAAGCATGTCTCTATACGCAGACATTGCTCCACCACCTTCTCTTACCACTATTTTACCGCCACCTACTTCTACTTCGGGTGCAGGAAGTAGTTTATAAGGATTAATAATGTCTCCATTAGCATCTCTACGGTATAAACCTTCTTCAGATAGCCATGACTCTATTACAGTAGAATTACTAGCCTTTAAAATAGCAGGTAAAACCACCTTAATACTTGTACGACCACCCATTAAAGGATGGAAATAGTAGTTTTTTACAAGCTCATGCATATCTAAAAGCTTAGTAACATCATCTTCATGGAACTTAACTACACGAAACAACCAGTTTTTTAATTCGTCGTACTGTGGATCACCTAATTCATCTAAATAATCATGTACTGTTTTTAACTGGGTGTTTTCGTAAGGGCTCCATGTTAAAAATGTACCTCGTAACCCTAATTGCTGCTTAAGGCTTTGGGCAAAAGCAATATTTGGGAAACGATCGGTAGTATTTAACCACTCACTATGAACCGGCTTTTCACCAGGCGCAGTAATAGTATGACAAGACCACTGAAACATCACATTCTCGTAAGGTCGCATATTTTGATGCAGCGGGATGCACATATTACTTGTTTCAAAATCAATAAAATGAATTGGATATTCTACCAAAGACATTTCATGTTTTAAATTAGGCAGAATTAATTCTTGAGTTTGAGTTAGTTGATATAATGGTCGATCATTATAATACTGCTCGCCTTCTTTGGTTGAAGAAACTAACTCAACTGGAATATCATGTAACGATACCTTTTTATTATCAATAAGTTCGTCTATACAACCCTTTTCGCCAAGGGCTTTTTTAGTATTTAATAAATTCCTTTTGTTGACATTACCCAGCTGCCCAAGAGTTAAAATATGAGGTTCAACTTTAGCGAGTTCTCCCCAACATATATCAAAACCACTTTGTGGGTGTTCATTATCATTAACAGTATACTCGCAACCTTTGCAATTACATGAAGGCGGCGTAATAATTCGGGTATCAGACAATACCGAATCTATAAATACATTTGCAGCATGAATTATCTCAGGCATTACCACAGCAACTTGTTCGTTAACAGGTATAAGCTTTACAAATAAATTATCATGAGCATATGCTTCACGAACACTAGCCAACAAGGTATCATCACCAGTAAAAATAACATCTACATTACGGTATCTCGAATTAGGACTAGCGGGTATATCAATAACTTGAAACTTGTTTATTAATTCATCAAATTGAGAAGTTGAGGCTGTATCTGGCATCATTAAATAGCTACTCACAACCGCATCCGGATTCTTTTCTCTAACAACTTTTGTTTGATAAGCTACATCCTCGATATAAGGTTTCATATCGGGCTTAAACCAGTAGTTAGCTGCATTCATTTTGGTAGAATCAAAAGATTTTGACTTTACCTCAATTACTTTAATTTGATTGCCATTTTTTTGCAACACATCCACTCTTACAAGTTGATTGTTTACTTGAATGGCCGGCTCAAACAATATTATGTTTTGGTGGGTGCTCAGTAACTCCTCGGTTTGGGCAATAGCTTCATTGTAGGATCCTGTAATTTCAATACCCTCAGGAAATAAAAGCATTGCAAGTTTACCAAACATAAATCCACCATCAGCCAACATTTTCATGTACTCATTTTGGTCAGTGCTTGTAGGAAACGCGTGCTTTTTATACCACAGTTTAGTAGGACATGTATGAGCAACCTTAAAATCGGATTTTGATAGATGAGCCATTATTCGAATTTGTATAAATATAATATTTTTTTAATGCCATTTAGGCGCAGCAATAAACAATTGTTTTGCTATTTGAACATGCAATACAATAGTGTCCAAAGGGCCATAGAGGTTCTTTTTTACAATCAAATGCGCTTCCTCCGGAGTGAGATTGAGATATTCGCCAGGCACTTCGTAATAATTTGGCCTTACGATCATAAAACAAAAATCAGACAGGTAACCAATATGTCCCGAATACTGCAAATCTGTAAGTTGCGGTATTTTAGGCCCATTTCTATACTCCACGCGTCTATTTACATCCGAGGCTAGTAACATTGGCATTTGCTTTGCTATTGCCAACACTTTAAGTTCATTCATTAAATTTTTAAACCCTTCCTCTTTACCTTCGGCGGTTTCAATGGCAGCAGACTGTATAACATCTATTGCCATGATTTTTACTTGCTTTCCATTTTTTTCTTGCTCACTAATTACCCCTTTTAATGTGTCAAGTGTAGGATTAATTGCCTCCACAAATACAAGCTTTTCATTTGAAACCATATCCAAAATTTCAGGAGACTGCAAAACAGATAATTCTTGATCACTCAACTGTCCTAACTGTATTTTTTTAAGATCAATACCGCTAACAATAGCCAACATTTTTTGCATTAAAACTGTACTTGAATCTTTGGTTGAAACATATACAATACACGCATTTGGCGCCAAACTAGAAAGCTGATTAAAAACTAAATTGAGCATCAATGCCGTTTTACCCATACCCGGACGACTTGCAATGGTATAAATAAAACCAGGCTCAAATCCAATTCCACCCATGATAGTATCCATTTCAGGATAACCAGATTTTAATCCAATGCCTTGGTTTAAATTTCGCTTTTTAATGTTAGCAATCTCTATTTTATAAAGGTCTTTTACAGGGTGTATTTTCATTGTAAATGTTAAGGGTTTTTTGAATGAACGGCGGGGGCTGAAGGTATTAAGTTTAATTATATATAAGTGTTAAGATTAAGTTGTCATATAGTTAAATAAAATACCATTAATACACCTCATAAAAATCTATCGTAAACACCTTATAGGCACCATATAAAACGGCTAAACAAATATCGATAGCGCTTTCGTCATTGGGATAAAGGTTCAAGTAATCTTCTGCGGCTTTACCCATTTGCTCGAGTACATAATGTTTATTTGAGGCATCAACCTGCCAAGAAATATCTTCATCATGGTATAACGATGTGACAAGCCAACTCAATTCTCTCCAATGTTTAGTTAGTACTACTAAATCATCAGGATAGTTTGTATTTAATTGTTCTTTGCGTAGAATATCGCCTGTTATTACCAAATTAGCTCCGCCCCATTCTTCCTGATCTTTTACAACTTCAGGGAAGTTTCCCTCAGAAACTAATGTTTGGTATGAAACAAATTGATCAATCGCCTTTTGAAGCCTTTCGTTATAATTAGGATATCCAAAACGGTATATCATATTCTGATATTTTGTTGGAAACATAGAAGAGAATGCTGCGTCCAAAATAATTTTCAAATACTCCATAGATGGAGGAATAGTATCAGCTGATTTATTTACTACTGTATAAACTAGAGCTTCAACATCACTACCTTTAAGTGGATTGTAATCTAATAAATCATCGTATTTGAAGCAGGTCAATATTTGTCTTTTATAGCCTTTTTCTTTGACATCTAGGACTGCCAAATCAGAGTCTGTAATTGAGTATAAAATCCCATATACACAATCATCAACTGATTCAACAATGTCAGCTACCCCACCACCCCGTATTGTAGACATTTTTGTAAAATCTAACTTGTACCCGTTTAAACGAGCAACACCCAAATACTTACTACCAGGGCATCTTTCTTTCATTTGCTCATAACTCATGTTAGAACCGTATGCGAAATAATTTATCATATTCTTTGTATTTTTTAAACTTCACTCAAAATCAAAGCACGTTTATTAACGTACTCATCTGCAGATATTAATCCTTTACTATTAAGAGTATCTAATGTAATTAAACGCTCCTCTATAGAAGGCTTAGCGGCTGCACTAGAAGCCATGTTATTTTTATATTCCTCAATTTGCTCGGGACTTAATATTTCTATTTCAAAATTTACGTAGTCGTCATAATTGATGCGGCAACATGCAATTTTTCCATCTCTGGTAAGATCCCACCCAGTACTAGACCCCCAGCACAATACTTGATTTGACATCCACCCAACATTTCCGTAACGGGGTTTATATTTCATATGCATATGCATACCCCTTTGTATTTGCTTTAAATGAACGCCATACTTTGTTTCTAAAACGCCACTATACACCTGATTAAATGGCATCATCTGATGCACCAAAACAGGCGTTAAATCATCCAAAACTTTTTGACGAATCGCCTTTTCCTGATCCTCGATTAATTTAAGTTCTATCAAACGCTGCTGCTCCTGGGTATCAATTATTTTAACTTCATAAAATATATAATCAACAAAAGTGTATCTGTGGCATAAAAGGCTTCCATCATAGGTTATATCCCATCTGTTAGGAAATTGTTCTCCTAGGCTACCACCCCACCCAAGTTCGCCATTAAACACCCAGGGGGCCTTCGTAATTGAATGCCTGCAATCAAACCTATTGCGCTTGACCTCAATTAAATCAAACCCATGGGTTCGTGCAAATAGACCATCATTTACATCATCTAGTGTAAAAGTATTTTTCTGAAATAAATCAATGATAAATTTGGGCGTCATTTCTTCCATTTTTAAATATTTCAGTAAAAATAGAAGGGGAGACAGCACCCTATTGGAGGAGTAAATTTAATAATTTAAATTTTTTAAACTACAGGATAAGTCCTGATTTTACCGCTTTGAATCACTTGAATGATAATAACTTTCTTTCCTCTATTTACATGATTATCAACAATATCTTTCCAATCATTATTAAAATCAACATCTCGCCACTCAGTAGTTAACAAAATTGTTGTTTTATTTATGGAACCGCAGTTTTCCCAATATTGTATCATCTCTTTCATCAAGCCTTTAAAACCTGTTCTTAACCTATCTTCGTCCCATTTTGAACCAAAACTTTTTGTAGCTACCCCAACACAAACTTCTTTGCAATCTCCATCTTTATTTAAAGAAGGATAAAAATTATAAGAAGTTCCTGGCTGCGATTTAGTAGAAGAATTATTATCTATAAAATCTTCTAAAACTTTTGATATAGTTCTATTTTTCGGATTGTTCAAAGATTCCTCCAAGTGTTCAAATATGCCTGCTGCTTCTGGGACATCTTCTAGAATTTGATTTAAACTTTTCGATAAAATCATAAACGTTTTTTATAGTTATTAAATATTTATTCCTGTGTTATACTACCATCATTATCAACCCTAATTGTTAACCATTCATAGCTTTGTTTATCAATAGACTGAACAATACTTTTTTGGATCTGTTTATGTTCGGTAGATTTTTTGTCGCTGTCTAAAAGTACAATGTTTTTTAATGCGTCGCCATTAGATCCCGCTTTCATACCATTAAAAACTACAAAATCTACTGGATGAAATATTACTTTGGCATCGTCAGGGTTTAATTTTTGGGGCAAAAACACTTTGTCTACCTTTTTAATCATTTTAGTGGCTTGCTTTCGGCCCTTTTCTCTAGCCTGCTCCTTGTAAAACTCCATATCCTCATCTATCTTATCTTCCAACAAATCAAGCTTTTGCTCGTCTTTGCCCAGCTTATCTAGCCAATCAATAGACTTTCGTTGATCTTTGTAAATTTTAGAATCACTGAGTCTAAAAAAGTCGCCACAGCATGGGCAAATGCCAAATATCTGACGCTGGTATTCAAAAAATATTAAAATATCTTGTTGATGCATAAATTGATTTTAGAGATTAATACTTTTTGAATTCTACTTTTTTCTGCTCAATCATTTGCTTGATAGCCTTTTGGTTAGACTTGAGCTTGGCCTTACCTGATTTGATATC
>JBEDIY010000064.1:0-4343 GCA_041173245.1 Bacteroidota bacterium
CAGATATAGGTACCGATGTGGCTACTGGCAAAGTGGTTTGTATTATTGAAGCGATGAAGTTGTTTAATGAAATTGAAAGTGAAATTTCGGGAACCATTGTTAAGGTACTCGTTGAAGACGCAAGTCCTGTAGAATTTGACCAGCCATTATTTTTAGTACAACCTAATAAATAAGTAGGCTACCATTTAACTTTAAATTGAAAAGATGTTCAATAAAATATTGATTGCCAATAGAGGAGAAATTGCTTTACGTATTATCCGTACTTGTAGAGAGATGGGGATTAAAACAGTAGCGGTTTATTCTACTGCCGATAAAGATAGCTTGCACGTAAAATTTGCGGACGAAGCTGTTTGTATTGGTAAACCTAAAGGGGTGGATTCTTATTTAAACATTCCTCATATTATGGCGGCTGCCGAAATTACCAATGCAGACGCCATTCATCCTGGATATGGATTTTTAGCAGAGAATGCCAAGTTTGCGCAAATCTGTGCCGACCATGGTATTAAATTTATTGGTCCAACCCCCGAAATGATTAATAAAATGGGGGATAAGATCACCGCTAAGGATACCATGATTAAAGCAGGTGTTCCGGTAGTGCCAGGTGGTAAAGGTTTATTAGAAAGTGTTGAGGAATCAAAAATATTAGCCAAAGAAATTGGATACCCCGTTATTTTAAAAGCAACTGCTGGTGGTGGGGGTAAAGGGATGCGTGTGGTTTGGAATGAAGAAGAAATTGAAAAAGCATATTCATCTGCTAGACAAGAAGCCGCTGCTGCATTTAAAAATGACGGCGTGTACATGGAAAAATTTGTAGAAGAGCCAAGACATATTGAAATTCAGGTAGCAGGAGATCAATACGGAACAGTATGTCATATGAGTGAGCGTGACTGTTCGATACAGCGCCGTCACCAAAAATTAGTAGAAGAATCTCCTTCACCATTTATGACGCCTGAGCTGCGTAAACAAATGGGAGATGCGGCCATTAAAGCAGCAGCTGCCATTAATTATGAAAGTGTGGGTACGGTAGAATTTTTAGTGGACAAGCACCGCAACTTCTATTTCATGGAAATGAATACCCGTATTCAGGTAGAGCACTGTGTAACAGAAGAAGTTATCAATTTCGATTTGATTAAAGAGCAAATTAAAATAGCAATGGGTGAAAAAATTTCTGGCCGTAACTACGAGCCGCAAATGCACGCCATTGAGTGCCGTATCAACGCCGAAGACCCATACAACGACTTTAGACCATCACCCGGAAAAATTACCGTACTACATACCCCAGGTGGACATGGTGTTCGTGTAGATAGCCATGTATATGCTGGTTATGTGATTCCGCCGTACTACGATTCTATGATTGGTAAATTAATTACCGTTGCGCAAACGCGTGAAGAGGCTATTGATACCATGTATCGTGCCTTATCGGAATATGTAATTGAAGGTGTTAAAACAACCATACCTTTTCATTTGCAACTCATGCAAAATGAAGATTTTAGAAAAGGTAATTTTACTACAAAGTTTTTGGAAACCTTTACGATGAAATAAAAAAAATCCCTTACAAATTGTAAGGGATTTTTTTGAATGCTATTGGAGCTATTGTCCACCACCACGCTGTGGTCTGTTTCTTGTCATTTCTTCGTAGAAATCATCTACTGCTTTAATTTGATCATCCGTTAAAGGAACCGCCTTTAATTTCTTTTTACGTTCGTCGGCCGTTTCTTTTCGTTTAGCGGTTCTTTCTTCTTCCGATAAATCACGAAGGCCTCTATTTTGCGCTTGCGCCCAAAGTTGAATTTCTAACACCTTATCTGCTTCTGTATCAGATAATTTAGTTTTCTCCATTAATTGTGGCTTGATACGTTGCTTCATCATTTCAAGCATTTGAGCAGGGTCCATTTGCTGACCACCGCCACCACCTTGTGCCATAACACTTGTAGATGCTATACAACCTACAATTGTCAAAAGTGCGATTATTTTTTTCATAATTTAATTTTAAGTATTGTTAAGTTACTAAATTTTACCTTCTGCTATTTTAATTTTCGGTTAACCCAATTAATTACTCGGTGCGCTTATCTTAAAAATAACATTTCTCTATACTTTGGTAAGGTCCATTTATCGTCATCTACCAAGTGTTCTAGTTTGTCTACATGGTAGCGAATTTCATCAAAAAATGCAGATTTTACATCCGCTTCATAAGCGATGGCTTTTTTTCTGGTGTCTTCGATGTTGTTGGCTACTTTTCTTGCTTCTACCATGGCATTTACCTGCGTGTAAATAACTTGTATGTGCTTACTTACTTGCTGTAATAAATCGGTTTGACTAGCATAGGCATCTGCACCTAAACCAGCGGCTTTTAATCCACTAATATTAGTAGACAATTTATTTTGATAAGAAATCGCTGCAGGTAAAATGTGGTTGATGGCTAGGTCACCCATAATACGCGCTTCTATTTGTACTTTTTTAATATATTTTTCTAGTTCAATTTCATGTCTTGCTTCCAGTTCTACGTGGGTATACACATGGTTTCTTTCAAATAAATCTTTTGCTTTTTTAGTAACCATGGCATCAAGTGCAACAGGTGTTGTTTTTAAATTTGGAAGACCTCTGCGTTCTGCTTCTTGGTGCCACTGTTCACTGTAGCCATCGCCTTCAAATAAAACAGCTTTACTATCTACAATGTATTTTTGAATTACTTGCATGATGGCAATTTCTTTTTTGTCGCCTTTTTCTACAAGACCATCTACATCTGCTTTAAATTGCTTGAGTGTATCTGCAACAATCGTATTTAATACCGTCATAGAAATCGCACAGTTTGCAGAAGAACCTACCGCTCTAAATTCAAATTTATTGCCCGTAAATGCAAATGGAGACGTACGGTTACGATCGGTATTGTCTAATAACAATTCTGGAATGCTTCTATGTAAATCTAATTTTAAAATAGCTTCGTCCTGCTCGTCAAACTTGCTGCCCACACGGGTTTCAATGTCTTCAAGGACCTTGGCTAAATATTGTCCTACAAAAACAGAAATAATTGCAGGTGGTGCTTCGTTGGCGCCAAGTCTGTGGTCGTTGGGTGCAGAAGCAATAGCAGCACGTAAGATATCAGCGTAGTCGTGAACGGCTTTAATGGTATTCACAAAAAAGGTCAAAAACATGAGGTTTGTTTTTGGCGTTTTACCCGGAGCTAATAAATTAATACCCGTATCTGTAGCTAAACTCCAGTTGTTGTGTTTGCCACTTCCGTTAATGCCAGCAAATGGTTTTTCGTGAAATAGAACCACGAGTTTGTGACGCTTTGCAACACGGTTCATGATGTCCATTAAAAGCGTGTTGTGATCGACAGCAATATTTACTTCTTCAAAAATTGGTGCGCACTCGAATTGAGCAGGTGCAACTTCGTTGTGACGTGTGCGAAGTGGAATACCAAGTTTGTAAGACTCTTGTTCAAAATCTCTCATAAACGCATATACGCGCTCTGGGATAGATCCAAAATAATGGTCTTCTAATTGTTGTCCTTTTGCAGGAGAAGCACCATATACGGTTCTACCACACTGCACTAAATCAGGTCTTGCATTGGCAATCGCTTCATCAATTACAAAATACTCTTGTTCCCAACCTAGTGTTGGTGTTACTTTGGTAATGTTTTTATCGAAGTAATGACAAACGTCGATGGCTGCTTTGTTGATAGCTTCTACTGCTTTTAATAATGGTGCTTTATAATCTAAAGATTCACCGGTATAAGCAACAAATAAAGTTGGGATGCAAAGTGTTTTACCTTGTCCAATTTCAATAATAAATGCGGGTGAAGATGGGTCCCAAGCGGTATAACCTCTTGCTTCAAATGTTGCACGTAATCCACCGCTTGGAAAAGATGACGCGTCTGGTTCTTGTTGAATAAGTGCTGCGCCATCAAATTCTTCGATAGCGGTACCATCACCTTTTAAGGTAAAAAATGAATCGTGTTTTTCTGCGGTGGTTCCAGTAAGTGGTTGGAACCAGTGTGTATAGTGCGTTACGCCTTTGCTTTCGGCCCATGCTTTAATACCAATGGCAATTTGATTGGCCATTGAACGGTCAATTTTTTTACCGCCTCTTATACTAGTGATTAAACTTTTATAAGATTCATCGGTAAGGAATTCTCTGGCTGTTTTTACAGTAAAAACGCTGGAATTAAAAATGCCTGTAATTTTTGCACTCGCTGCAACGGTGGTATTGTTGTTCTTTAAATCACGGATTGCATCAAAACGTAATGACATATAAATAGTTTTAATATGATTAAAATGTAAAGATAGTACCTAAATTTTTAACTTTTTGGATATTAATCAACAAAAAATCCCCCAATTCTT
>JBEDIY010000065.1:0-17640 GCA_041173245.1 Bacteroidota bacterium
GTGCAAGAACCACCGTTAATCCATTTAGTGTGCAAGATGTTGCAGATGCGCTTAAAGGAGCGGACGTTCCGGTACTTATTAAAAATCCCATCAATCCTGATTTAGAATTATGGATTGGCGCGGTAGAGCGTGTTGCTAATTCGGGTATTAAAAATATTGGTCTTATTCACAGAGGATTTAGTTCTTATGGTAATACCGAATATAGAAACGCACCCATGTGGCATTTAGCCATCGAAATGAAACGCCGCAACCCGGGCATGTTAATGATTAACGATCCTTCACATATTTGCGGTAGAAGAGATATTTTATTAGACGTTGCACAAAAAGCAATTGACCTTGATTTTGACGGCCTAATTATTGAAAGCCATATCGATCCAGATAATGCATGGAGTGATGCCAAACAACAAGTTACGCCTGAGCGTTTAGGTGAAATGATTCGTTCTATTGTTTGGAGAACAGAGGCCATAGACTCTGAAGAGTTACATGCCGTTATGGAAAAAATGCGTCAGCAAATTAATCAACTAGATGATGAGTTGCTTCAACTCATTGGTCAGCGTATGAAGGTGGCCGATAAAATTGGGGAGTACAAAAAGGATAATAACATTACCATTTTACAAACCAATAGATGGAATGCCATTCTAGAACGCGCCTATGATAGAGGTGATAAGCTGGGATTAAGTAAAGAATTTATTACTAAATATTTTGATGCAGTGCATATGGAAAGTATCAACCATCAAAATAAAATCATGAATTCCTAAGTACGCAACTTCTGCATAATATCTTCACAATGAAAAAAAAGATTTTTCATTTTTCGGGTAAGCCGGTTCATTATTATTTTGATGCTTCTTTTGATGCATTAAAAAACTTAGTGCCAGTTACTTCGGCTGTAATCATTACAGATGAAAATGTTTTTGAGGCACATAAAAAAAAGTTTAAAGGTTGGAACACCATTGTTTTAAAACCAGGTGAACAGTATAAGGTTCAGCAAACCGTTGATGTTATAATTGATCAACTCATTGAATTGGGTGCCGATAGGCAAACCACTTTAATTGGTGTTGGGGGCGGTGTCATTACAGATATTACTGGTTACGTGGCTAGTATATACATGCGAGGTATAGCAGTGGGTTTTGTGCCTACTTCATTACTTGCCATGGTAGACGCGTCTATTGGTGGAAAAAATGGAATAGACGTTGGTGTTTATAAAAATATGGTGGGTATTATTAGGCAGCCCGATTTTTTACTTTTTGATACTAGTTTTTTAAAATCATTGCCATTAACTGAGTGGCAAAATGGTTTTGCAGAAATCATCAAGCATGCTGCCATTAAGGATGCTGCACTCATTAAACAATTGCATTTAAATACCCTCGCTACCTATAAAAAAGACCTTTCGCTTACTGCAAAATTAGTAGAGCGAAATGTACTTATTAAAACCAAAGTGGTCATTGCCGATGAATTTGAAAAAGGAGATCGTAAACTTTTAAATTTTGGTCATACACTAGGCCATGCGCTCGAAAACACCTACGAATTAAGTCATGGTCAGGCTATAAGTATTGGTATGACCTATGCGGCTATTATTTCTGAAAAGCAATTGAAGTTTAAAAGTAGAGATACGCTTATACAGCTTTTAGAAAAATATGGGTTACCAACATTTGCATCATTTGATGTTTCAAAGGCGGTAACTATTTTGAAAAAAGATAAAAAGAAATCAAACGATTCGGTTCATTATATTTTATTGGAGAAGCTCGGTAAAGGTGTTATTCAAACAATTCCTTTTATAATATTAGAAAAGATATTTAAAGGAATTCAATCATGATGAAAGCGTTCGTAACCCCTTCTGTAATTTCTGGAACCATTACTGCGCCCGCTAGTAAAAGCAGTATGCAGCGTGCATGTGCGGCTGCGTTAATTAGAACAGGCGAAACGGTTATTAAAAATCCGGGTATTAGTAACGATGATGTGGCAGCTATAGATGTGATTCAAAAACTAGGGGCTGTTGTTACCAAATTAGATAATGGAAATTTGCATATTGTTTCAGGCGGTGTCAAGCCACAAAGTAGTACGATTAATTGTGGAGAGAGTGGACTTGGTATCAGAATGTTTACGCCCATTGCTTCATTAAGTAATAGTCCAATTGTTATTTCTGGAATGGGTAGTTTAACCACAAGACCCATGCATTTCTTTGATGAAATCTTACCACAAATTGGAGTTTCCATCGTTTCTGATGGTGGTAAATTGCCGCTGCAAATACAGGGTCCACTTGAGCCACAAAATATTACCGTCGATGGTTCACTCAGTTCTCAATTTATAACAGGACTATTAATGGCATACGGTGGTGCCGGTGCCTCAGATTGTACCATCACTGTAACAAATTTAAAAAGCAAACCTTATATCGATCTTACACTATCTGTAATGAATCATTTTGGTTGGGACGTAAGTTGCATCAATCATGAACAATTTGTTTTTTCTGCATCAAATAATGCGCTAGATAATACGACCGTTACCTATCAAGTAGAAGGTGATTGGAGTGGTGCTTCTTTTTTGCTTGTAGCGGGTGCTATTGCTGGTGGCATTGTTGTAGAGGGGTTAGATCCTTTTTCCACGCAGGCCGATAAAGCCGTTTTGCAAGCGCTTATAGATTCAGGTTGTCAAATTTCAATTCTGCCAACAAGAATTGAAATTGCACCATTACCATTAAAAGCATTTCACTTTAATGCCACTGACTGTCCCGATTTGTTTCCGCCACTTGTTGCCCTTGCTTCTTTTTGTGTAGGTAAAACAGTGATTGAAGGTGTGAGTAGGCTTGCCCATAAAGAAAGTGATAGAGCGTTAACATTGCAGGAAGAGTTTGGAAAACTTGGGGTAACAATTACTTTGCAAGATGACCTCATGATTATAGAAGGTGGTAAAGGTGTAACAGGAGGTGTGGTTCATTCGAGACATGATCACCGCATTGCCATGGCATGCGCCGTTGCTGGATTAAAAGCAAATGGTATCGTAGAAATTGAAGATGCGGATGCAATTAATAAATCGTATCCTAATTTTTTCAAAGACCTTTCGTATCTTACTGCCCAAGTAGTATACCAGTAAAACGGTACTCTTAAATTTTATTCCCATGAATACATTTGGACATTTATTTCGAGTACATATTTTTGGCGAATCGCATGGTGCTTGCGTGGGCATTACTATAGATGGATGTCCTGCTGGATTACCAATTCAAGAATCAGATTTTTTAGAAGATATTGAGCGAAGAAAAGGTGGCGTTCAAAAAGGGACAACGCCTAGAAAAGAAGATGACTTACCTATTTTTAAATCCGGCATATTTAAAGGGTTTACGACAGGTGCGCCCATTACTATTTTATTTGAAAACAACAATACCAGATCTGAAGATTACGATAAACACCGCGATGTGCCGCGTCCGGGACACGCCGATTTTACAGCACACGCAAAATATGGTGGCTTTGAAGATTATAGAGGCGGCGGTCATTTTAGTGGCCGTTTAACGGTTTGTTTGGTAGCCGCAGGAGTGATTGCAAAAAAACTATTGGCTATAACAGGAGGCATTCTAATACAGGCTAAAATTTTAGAAATTGGCGGTGAAACCGACCTTGATAAAGGGTTGCAGGTAGCCATTGATGCAAAAGACAGTATTGGCGGTATTGTTGATTGCACAGCTTCTAATTTACCCATTGGTTTGGGAGAGCATTTTTTTGATTCTGTAGAATCGGTGTTATCACACGCTGTATTTGCTATCCCTGCTGTAAGGGGCATCGAGTTTGGAACTGGTTTTGCAGCAGCTAAAATGTTTGGAGTAAATCATAACGATGCAATTTTAGGTGCAAGCGGTAAAACGAGCAGCAATCATGCTGGCGGAATTGTTGGCGGAATTACCAACGGAAATGATCTTTATTTCAAAATTGCCATCAAGCCAACCGCCTCAACACCTAAAACCCAAGAAAGCTGGAATTGGGAAAGCAATATAGTTGAACCTTTTTCCGTTAAAGGAAGGCATGATTTGTGTATTGCACTTCGTGTACCTGTTGTTTTAGAAGCTGTAACTGCCATGGTTTTAGCAGATTTAATGCTTCGAGCCCAACAAATTCCCTTGATTATCAAGGATTAAATTGTTCCCATGGATTCAAACTATATATATCACATTACAACCGCTGCTGCTTGGGAAAAAGCTCAATTAGACGGTGCTTATATAGCTGATAGTTTAGCTATTGAAGGATTTATTCATTGCAGCACCAGCGACCAGGTTCCGGGCGTTTTAGAGCGTTATTACAAGGGTCAAACTAATTTAGTGAAACTTACCATTGACAAATCTAAAGTAACAAGCCCCCTTATTTTTGAACTGGCAACCTCTATTAACGAGGTTTTTCCGCACATTCATGGTTCTATTGATATTGCGGCAGTTGTTCTAGTTGAAAGTATTTAATATATTGATATACATATACTTAACGTTGGTTATCTTAATATTTAATCGAGTTAATGTTTTCATATTTTATTCAATTAGCTTCTTTTTCAACGGTTTACTTTGTATTTTTAAGTGAATGACTAAAATTTCCAAATACTTGTTATTTGTATTCTTTTGTTTGTCTGTAATTCAAGTGCAGGCACAGCAAGTTGATTCACTCATTGATTCAACACTTGTAACTTTTAAAGAGCTGAATTATAAATTAGTTGGGCCTGTAAAAAAGGGAATGGCAAGTTATTACAGCCTCAAATTTGAAGGTAGAAAAACGGCTACTGGTGCCATATTTAGTCATAAAAAATATACAGCTGCTAGTAACAATTTCCCTTTGGGTATTTATGTTCGGGTTACCAATCCAAAAAATAATCAATTTGTTATAGTCAAGATTAATGACCGAATGGCTAAATCCATGTCTAAAAAAGGCAGAATTGTTGATTTAACTAGGCTTGCGGCCAAAGAAATTGGAATTTTTAAGCAAGGAATAGGGAAGGTTTTGGTCCAAAAAGTAGAAAAAGAGGCCAATAAGTAGTTTTTACACAGATTGGGATAAATTAATACCCTAGTTTTTGATTAATTTTTTCTCAAAATCAGTTTCAGCTTGTATTTTTGCAGTAATTAATAAAAAACTGTTTATGAAGAAATTACTCTTTTCTTTAATCGTGATTGGAATGGCTGTTTCTGCAACTGCGCAAACTACCCCAATCAGTTATAAAAAAAGACCCTCAATTGGATTCCATTTTCAATTGCAAGATGTTACAACGCCAGCTTTAATTGGTGCTGGTTCAGCGTCATCTGTAATCACCAACAACCAGTGGGCAAAAATCAAAGATTTAGATCCAGGCATGTCTTTTCAATATATCGAAGGTCTTAATGAATATGTTGATTTACAAGTTAGCATTGGAGCAGCTTCTGTAAGATATCCTTTCAGAGCTAAGTCAGGAATTGCAGTTCCATCTGCTAAAAGACTTTTACTTGAAACAGATGTTGCTATTAACGTTAAAATGTTAAAAGACAAATATTTCATGGTTCCTTATTTTACAATTGGTGCTGGTGCATCTTTGTACGGTGGAACTTATTTTGCTACATATGCTCCTATTGGTTTAGGTATGCAATTTAAATTAGGAAATGATAATTTCTTAACTACAAATTTTGTACACAGAACTGCAATGTCTGCTTTAGCAACAAACCATTTCACCTATAATATTGGAATTGTTTCTCCAATTAAGGATAGACCAGAACCAGTTAAAGTTACACCTCCACCACCACCACCTGCTCCAGAAAAAGACAGCGACAATGATGGATTGGTAGACAGTAAAGACAAATGTCCAACTGCCCCTGGTGTTGCAAAATATGATGGTTGTCCAGTACCTGATACAGATAAAGATGGCGTGAATGATGAAAATGATAAATGTCCTACTGTTAAAGGTTTAGCTAAATACCAAGGTTGTCCAATTCCTGACACTGATAAAGATGGTGTTAATGATGAAGAAGACAAATGTCCTACAGTTGCTGGTGTTGCACGTTACCAAGGTTGTCCTGTACCGGATGCTGACGGTGATGGTGTGAATGATGAAGAAGACAAATGTCCTACACTTGCTGGTGTAAAGGAAAACAATGGTTGTCCTGCTATTAAGCAAGAAGTAGCTAAAACAGTTACTGATGGTGCTAAAAAAATCACTTTCGTAACAGGTAGTGCTAAATTAGCTTCTAGTTCTTTCAAAGGATTAAATAGAGTAGCAAAAGCTTTAAATGAAGATGCTAACTTAAAATTATCTGTAGAAGGACATTGTGATAACACAGGTACTGATGCAATCAATGATCCTTTATCTGAAAACCGTGCTAAGAGCGTTCAAACATACCTTACTTCAAAAGGTAAAGTTGATGCAGCTAAAATTATGGTGGTTGGATTTGGATCTAAGAATCCAATTGCTGATAACAAATCTGCAAAGGGACGTGCTGCTAATAGAAGAGTTGAATTAAAATTAAATTACTAATACGTAATTCATAAGATTTAAAAAGAGCTGCCTTACGGCAGCTCTTTTTTTTGTCAAAATTTTTAGTTCGGTTGCAAAATAATGATCGGTTCAACATCAAGTGCGCATCCACATTAAGCACGGTTCAACATTAAGCGTGCATCCACATCAAGCGCAGCTATATATCTAAAGCGGATCTACATTGATAACTATGCTAACCGATCTATATCTCTTGTTGGTTTGCAAAATCAAAATTTGTTGCTGCAACCTGGTTTTAAAGGTTACAATACTAACTTGTTGTTTAGGGATTTTGCAAAGTAGTTCCCATAAATATTGGTTTCTAATGCGGTCTACAACGGGTTGTGCTGGCCCTGTAATATATTTTCCATAACTACTGCTTAAGCCGCGCATTAATATATTAGCAGCCTCCTGTCCTACGTTTTTATCTGGGTGCTTACAGGTAATTAGTATAATTCTAGAAAAAGGAGGATAGTTAAATTCTTGTCTGTTGTCAATTTCAAAATTAAATAGGGCGGCGTAATTGTGCTGCTGCACAAATTGAAGCACTGGGTGGTTTGCCTGGCTTACTTGAATGAGCACCTTCCCTTGATCATCTTTACGACCTGCTCTACCACTTACTTGTTCCATAAGTTGATAGGCTTTTTCATTGACCCTAAAATCTGTGAAACTTAAAATACCATCGGCGTCAATAATGCCTACTAGGTTTACGTGTTCAAAGTCTAGCCCTTTTACCACCATTTGTGTACCTACTAAAATATCAATGGCGCGTTGTTCAAATAATTTAATGAGGGCGTCGTGTTCATTTTTTCCTTTTACACTATCATGATCCATTCGGGCAACTCGCGCATCAGGTAAAAGTTCCGATAAGAGTTCTTGTATTTGCTCTGTGCCAAAATTCTTTTGGGTGAACTGATTGCTACCACAGGCTGCACATTGATTAACGACTGGATAATTACTACCGCAGTAATGACAGGTTAATGTATTTTTTGCTTTATGGTAGGTGAGGGTGACGTCGCACTGTTTACATTGTGGAATCCATCCGCAGGTATCACAAATCGTATAGGGTGCATAGCCTCTTCTATTCTGAAATAAAATGACTTGTTTATTTTTTGCCAGTGTTTCTTTAATGGCTTCTATGAGTGGCTCGGTGAGTGCTACTTTTCCTTTTTTGGGTAATTTTTGAACATTGATAATATCGATGGTAGGAAGTGTAGCTGCTCCAAAGCGTTCTAGTAAAGTAGCAAGGCCAAATTTATGTTGTAGTGCGTTGTAATAACTTTCTATAGAAGGGGTGGCGCTACCTAGTAATACTTTGGCATTAAATAGTGTTGCATAATAAATAGCAGCATCTCTTGCATGATACCTAGGTGCTGGGTCTTGTTGTTTATAGGAAGGATCATGCTCTTCATCTGCAATAATGAGTCCTAAGTTTTTAAACGGCAATAATAGGGCAGACCTCGCACCCAGTACAATTTTTATTTGCCCCGAGTTTACTTTGTTCCAAATTTCTACTCTTTCGTTGGCATTAAATTTAGAATGATAAATAGCTATTTTATCACCAAAGTAAAATTGTAAACGGCGTATCATTTGAGCCGTTAAAGCAATTTCTGGGAGCATGTATAATGCCTGCTGGCCCTTTGCTATAAAGGATTCTATGAGTTTAATATAAATCTGGGTTTTACCACTAGCGGTTACGCCATGTAGTAAGCAAACGGGTTTGGTATCAAATAAAGTAACGAGGTTGTTGTATGCATTTGTTTGTGCTTCCGATAGGGTGTAGGTGTTTTCTAATTCGGTATTGTCAATTCCATAATTAAAGCGGTCTACGGCTCTTTTATCGGCTATTAATATCCCTTTTTCAATGAGGCCTTTTAATTGTGCGGCACTCGCTCCCGATTTCTTTAATAGCTCCGATTGAATCACTTCTGGCGCGGTCTTTTGCAAATGCATAAATGCCAGTAGCAGTTCCATTTGCTTGGGTGCCTTTGTCAGGTTGTTTAATAGTATTTCAAGTGCGGCTTCACTTTTATACGCATCTGATAAACGAATAAAGGTTTCTCGTTTTGCTTTGTATTTATCTTTTAGTGCTTCCCATATAAAGCAAACTTCTTTTTCTATTAGTTTTTTTATGAGTGGATATACATGTGTTGCGTCTATGAGTTGCTGAACCTCCGAAAGCCTAAGATCCTTTTTAATATGGAGTGCTTCGGCAACTACATATTCGTTATCGCTTAAATCAGAAAAATCGAGTGTACGGTCTTCATTCCAAATTAATATACTTTCGCTGGTTAATTTCAAATTGGCAGGAACGGCCGCTTGCATCACTTCACCCTCTGTACACATATAATAGGAAGCAATCCACTCCCAAAATTCTAGTTGCGTTGGATGTAATATGGGTGTTTCGTCAATTACTTGTAAAATTTCTTTGGGTTCAAAAGCAGCAGGCTTTTCGAGTGTAATTTTTTTAATGATACCTGCATATTTTTTGTTGCGCCCTAGTAATACTTCAACTCTGATGCCTGGGCTTACGATTGCCTGAAACCTAGCAGGGATGGCCCATGTGTAGTTTTTAGGTAAAGCAAGTGGTATAATAATTTCTGCAAACAAGGGCCCAATTTTTTGCTAAAATACGCTTAAAACGGTTGGGTATTTGCGGTATCTTTTAAGGCCTTCTTCCATTAATTGATAGGCTTTTGCTTTTAACGCTGGTACGTCTTCTTGGGTTAATCCGGCCACAGGGATGTCCGCTAAATATACTACCCTGCTTTTGCCTGGCGTTATTGAAAAGACCGAACTAAAATGCATACGCTCCATCGTATCAATAAATAAGAGTGGCTTGATGGGGGTTTGTGTTTCAATGGCTATTCTAAAAGCGCCATCAAAAAACGACTTAAGTGGTTGTTCCGATTCGTTAAATGTTCCTTCTGGAAAAATAAATATTGAAAGCCCATCTGCAATGGCCTGTTTTAATTCCCGAACACTCTGTGATCTTCTTTCTGGGTTGCTCCTGTCAACTAGTATAACAGCTTGTTTGTACATCCAACCAAATAATGGAATTTTTGATGATTCATATTTCCCTAATATGCGAAGTGGACTATGTGCAATCAAAACAATAGGAGGGATGTCCATGTAAGAATTGTGGTTGGCAATAAAGATATATTGCTGGCTTTTTTCGTGTTCAATTTCATGGATTTCTTGGTGTCTGACGCCTAAAAAAACATACCAAACCGCCCCCCATATTTTACATAACTGATAAATATAATTTCCGCCTTTTACCCTTCCAAATGAGAGTGATACAAAAACAAAGGGCATGAGCACAAGCATGACACCAATAAAAGTGAGTAGGGCGTAAATGCTATAGAGGTACCTGATTGTTTTAACAGCCATTTTCATAGCTGCTAACATAAGCAATATTCTAATATATACAGTTAAAAATGGCGGCCCATTAAATGGAACCGCCACTTTTTTCGATTGCTTGCTATAGCTGAACTATTAAAACGCGTATACGGCAGCCACAACAAAGTTTGATGCGCTATTGGCGGTTCCTGTTTTGGTATTAAATAGTGGCATCGAACCCCTGTCTATTCTTACTTCAGGAATAATTGTTAATTTATTTATTTTTATTTTGCCAGATAAAGTGGTGGCATTTACACTACCCACTCCAATAGGACTGATTGTTCTATCACTAAAAAAATCTTCTCTAAGTGTTAATCCTAATTTTTCTGTAAAATCATAATTTAGATAAAATGCTTTAGAAGACCAACTGCTATAGCCCTCGCCAAACTTTTGTTGATTTATACTTGCATCAAATGCGGCACTCGCTCTATTTGTTAAAGTGGTAACTATTACCAAATTATATTGTGTGGTTATATCACCTTTTAAAAAATTAAGGTAGCCTTTTACTTTATCATTCTTACTGGCAGAACTAATTTGTGCTATTATGTATTTTGGTTTACTGTTAAAACTTGTATAATCGGTTGGATCAACAAGGCCTATCATAAGGGCAGTTTTTCCTCCTACTGCAATATCTGCCTTAAAACCTGTATGAAAAAATGGACCATAAGAAAATCCATAAGACATACTGTAATTTCTATTACTAGTTGCATCTAGTAATTCATAGCCAATATGTGTAGAAAATTTACCGGCCGTAAATTTTAGTTTATCGGTAACTGTATATGCAATTGTAGCTCCCTTTATATTGGTTAAAATATTTTTGTCGTTGTAAGAAAACTCGTCGGCTCTTTTACCTATCCCTAAGTCTAGGCTCGCTGTAAATTTTCCTAAGGTTTGGTCTACTTTAATACTTGCCATACCAAGTTTAAAACTATTGTGCGTACCAGTAAAACTGGTGAAGTTGTTATTACTTCCGCCGCCATCTTTTAGCAAAGCCCTGTAATACCCATCTAGATAAGCGGTAAACGTGGTGCTTGATTTTTTTGTACTGTCATTTTGTGCAAATGAGGGAACAATAGTGCAGCAAATTGCACTAGCAATTAGAATTTTCTTTAACATTGTGTTGGTTTTTAGTAAACTAAGAGGTACAGTCTTAAATTCTGGTCAGAGAATTTATACAAGACTGTACCTTGTTTTTTTATATTTTATGTGGGTTTCTGCCATATTTTTCATCGTGTTGTGTTGCATCTAATCCAATTTCTTCTTCTTCTTGACTTACACGTAATGGAAGCATCAAGCTTATTACTTTAAAGATTATCAGTGAAACCAAAAAGCTATAGGCTACTACAATAAATAGTGCTTTTGCCTGTATAATAAAAAAATGGGTATTGCCATATAGAAGGCCTTCTGCACCTGCACCATTTACCGTTTTGGTAGCAAATATGCCGGTCATTAACATACCTACCATACCACCTACACCATGGCAAGGGAATACGTCTAGGGTATCGTCTAATTTTGATTTTGATTTGTAATACACGGCTAAATTTGAAATAATAGCCGCAACAAAACCTATAAATATACTTTGTGGTACTGCAACAAATCCGGCAGCTGGCGTAATAGCAACAAGCCCTACAACTGCACCGATACAAAAACCTAAAACAGAAGGTTTTTTGCCGCGCATGACATCAAAAAACATCCAAGATAAACCGGCAGCTGCTGCGGCGGTATTGGTTGTTGCAAATGCAGATACAGCTAGTGCGTTAGCACCTAAAGCAGAGCCTGCATTAAAGCCAAACCATCCAAACCATAATAAGCCGGTTCCAATTAATACATATGGAATATTTGCTGGGGGAATTTCTCTTTGTTCTAAGTGTGCTTTTCTGCGTTTTAAAACTAGCGCGCCAGCAAGTGCAGCACATCCAGCAGAAATGTGAACCACTGTTCCACCTGCAAAGTCTAAAGCACCCATTTTAAATAAAAATCCTTCTGGATGCCAAGTCCAATGTGCAATAGGAGCGTATACAAATAGGCTAAATAAAACAATGAATAATATATAAGAAGTAAACTTTACTCTTTCTGCAACAGCACCCACTACGAGGCCTGGTGTGATGATGGCAAACATAAGTTGGAATAGTGCAAACAAACCAAGGGGTATTGTAGGGGCAAGGCTCCATGGAGCACCACTGCTAATTCCTTTCATAAATAAATGTGTTGTTGGGTTTCCAATCCAGCCACCTATTGATTCCCCAAAACATAAACTATAACCTATAGTTACCCAGATAATGGTCACCACACCTGTAGCAACCACACTTTTGATCATAGTTGAAATGACATTTTTTCGGTGCACCATACCTCCATAAAAAAAGGCAAGACCTGGTGTCATTAAAAACACGAGGGCAGTAGCTACTAGTATCCAAGCAATATCAGCTCCGTTATAAACTCCTGCTTTGTCTTCAAAATTTAATTCTGGTGGGGCAAAAATGGCCAGAATAGCCACGATTAGTAGAACCACAAACGGAGCTACATTGTAAACGTTTAGTTTTTTCTGATACATTAACAAATAAATTAAATTAATAATATAAATAATTAAAGTATAAATTACTTAAAATATTAGATTAAAAACTATAAAATATAAACATATAATTATTAATAATGTGAATAGCGTTTTGAATATAATTGAGGTAAAATCAAAAAATATCAGTGTTTTTAGATAAAAAAAGCCTGATTTATTTAAAAATCAGGCTTTAGGAGTAATATATAATAATTAAATCTATATATTAATTATATAGCTTTTGTCTTTAGATTCTAAAGAAGAGTACCCCATTAAGTACTCATCAACCTTTCTGGCACACTCACGGCCCTCACTAATAGCCCATACCACAAGTGATTGACCTCTTCGAGCATCCCCAGCTGTAAATACTTTTTGCATGCTTGTTGCATAATTTATTTCGTTGGCCTTTACATTGCCTTTTTGGTCGAGTTCTAGATCAAGGTCTGAAATAAAACCTTTGTGTTGTGGATGCAAAAAGCCCATCGCTAAAAATACTTTTTGACACGGCAAAATTCTGGTTGTTCCTTCTACTTCTTCAAATTTAGCTGGCTTATCTATAGTTGCGGCTTTCCAAATAATATTTACAATTTCAATGCCTGTAAGTTTTCCTGCTTCACCAACAAATCGTTTGGTAAGCACCGCCCATTCTCTATTGGCGCCCTCTTCGTGCGAGCTAGTTGTTTTTAATGTCATAGGGTAAGAAGGCCATGGCATAATTTCAGATCTTGATTCAGGTGGTTTTGGCATGAGTTCTAATTGTGTAACCGATTTAGCGCCTTGTCTATTAGATGTCCCCACACAATCGCTTCCTGTATCACCACCGCCAATAACCACAACGTCTTGGCCTGTTGCAAGTATAGGATTGTCTTTGACTTCTTTATTGCTTACTCTTTTGTTTTGTTGCTTTAAAAAATCCATGGCAAAATAAACACCTTCCAATTCCCTTCCTGGAATATTTAAATCTCTAGGAATGGTAGAGCCAGCAGCAATAACTATCGCATTATTATCATGTATTAAATCATCAATATTAATATTCACGCCAATATGACTATTGCATTTAAAAACAATACCTTCTTGTTCTAATAATTTAACACGTCTGTCAATCACCCATTTTTCTAATTTAAAATCAGGGATTCCGTAACGCAGTAATCCACCCGGCGCATCATCTCTTTCATGAACTGTAACACTATGACCAGCATAATTTAATTGAGCAGCTACTGCTAAGCCCGCTGGCCCAGAACCAATCACCGCAATTTTTTTACCCGTTCTAATATTTGGATTTTTAGGCTTAACAAATCCTTTTTCAAAAGCTATTTCAATAATATGCTTTTCAATTTCTTCGATGGCAATAGCAGGTTGATTGATGCCTAGTACACAAGCGCTCTCACATGGTGCAGGACAAATGCGTCCAGTAAACTCCGGAAAATTATTTGTTACGCTTAATAGTTCGTAGGCTTCCTCCCAATTGCTATTATAAACGGCGTCGTTAAATTCTGGAATGATATTGCCAAGAGGACAGCCGTTGTGACAAAAGGGAACACCGCAGTTCATGCATCTTCCCGATTGCTCTTTAAGTTTTTGATCTGAATATTTTTCTACAAATTCATTGTAGTCTTTAATTCTTTCTTTTGGCGCCCTTTTTGATGGCAACTCTCTCGTAAATTCAATAAATCCGGTAGGCTTACCCATCTATAAATAATTTATATCGCTTTTTGATTGTTTTTCTCTTTTTGTAAAAGCACTGCTTTATAATCTGTGGGAAATACTTTTACAAAATGTGCTAACTGATTATCAAAATCAGACATAATAAAACCTGCCACTTTACTTTCTGTTAAAGCTGCATGCTGTCCAATCATTTGATGTAAGTATTTTTTATCAGCATCATTTAGTGGATCTAGATCTACCATTTCTGTATTGCATTTATCTGCAAAACTACCAGCCGTATCATAGATATACGCAATACCACCGCTCATGCCTGCTGCAAAGTTTCGGCCAGTTTCTCCCAAAACAATAGCCGTTCCGCCAGTCATGTATTCGCATCCATGATCGCCAACACCTTCAACAACTACTTGTGCACCAGAGTTTCTTACAGCAAATCGTTCGCCTGCTTTACCTCTAATAAATGCAGTGCCTGATGTGGCACCATAAAGTGCAACATTTCCAATAATACTATTATGCTCTGCAACAAATGTTGCCTGCTTACTTGGATATATGATGAGGTGCGCACCGCTAAGTCCCTTGCCAAAATAATCATTGGCATCACCTTCAATTTCTAGGGTAACACCTTTTGTATTAAAGGCGCCAAAGCTCTGGCCTGCAGTGCCTGTAAATGAAAAATGAATAGTACCATCAGGGAGCCCAGCAGCTTTATATTTTTTGGTGATTTCGTTGGATAAAATGGTACCCGTTGTTCTATCAATATTTGTAATAGGGAAAGAGGCTTTCACTATTGTGCCATTTGCTATTGCTTCTTTGGCTGCTTCTAATAATTTCCAATCGAGTACATTTGAAAGTTCATGATCCTGTGCTTCATGTTTGTACAATCCAGTAGAAGCATCTGCAGGTTCTTTGTATAAAATACTAGATAAATCTAGTTTACTATATTTCCAATGTGTAATATCGTCTCGCATTTCGAGCGCATCCACTTGTCCAACCATCTCATCAATGGTTTTAAAGCCAAGCTCCGCCATAATTTCTCGAAGTTCCTGTGTAATAAATGTAAAAAAGTTAACAACATGATCAGGATCTCCTGTAAAGCGTTTGCGTAATTCAGGATCCTGTGTAGCAACACCTACAGGACATGTATTTACATGACACTTTCGCATCATAATACAACCTTCTACAATAAGTGCAGCAGTAGCAACACCCCATTCTTCGGCGCCTAAAAGTGTTGCAACGGCAATATCTCTGCCTGTTTTCATTTGACCATCTGCCTGTACTGTAATTCTAGCACGTAATTTGTTTTTAACCAGTGTTTGATGTGTTTCTGCAAGGCCTAGTTCCCAGGGTAGTCCTGTATGTTTAATAGAACTAATAGGTGAGGCGCCCGTACCACCGTCGTGGCCTGCAATCAGCACCACATCTGCTTTTGCTTTTGCCACTCCAGCTGCAATGGTTCCAACGCCTGCTTTTGATACCAGCTTTACATTGATGCGAGCTGCACGGTTTGCATTTTTTAAATCAAATATTAATTGAGATAAATCTTCGATAGAATAAATATCGTGGTGGGGTGGTGGTGAAATTAATCCAACACCAGGTGTTGCATTTCTTGTTTTACCAATCCAATCATCTACTTTATGACCCGGTAGTTGACCACCTTCGCCGGGCTTGGCACCCTGTGCCATTTTTATTTGTAATTCGTCGGCCTCGGTTAAATAATAACTATCTACGCCAAATCTTGCACTGGCAACTTGCTTAATCGATGAGCGCATAGAATCACCATTTGCGAGTGGCGTATAACGCTGTTCATCTTCGCCACCTTCACCCGTGTTACTTTTGCCACCTAAACGGTTCATAGCAATGGCAAGCGTAGTATGGGCTTCCCATGAAATAGAACCAAACGACATGGCACCTGTAGCAAAACGTTTGTAAATATTTGATGCAGGTTCTACTTCATCAATAGAAATGCTAGGCCTTACTTTTTTAAATTTAAATTGGCTCCTGAGGGTTGCTGCTTTTTCGGATTGATCGTTAATGAGCCGCGCGTATTTTTTGTACACTTCAAAATCGTTAGACTTGGTAGCATGTTGTAATAAGTGAATGGTTTGCGGGTTAAACATATGAAATTCGCCTTTGCGTTTCCACTGGTACACACCACCAACTGTTAAGCGGTTAACAGAAATTTGTTTTTTAGGAAATGCAAAATAATGTTTGGCCATTATTTCTTTTGCTATTTCGTCGAGCCCCATACCCTCAATACGAGAAGTGGCACCTGTAAAATAATGATCTACTACTTTTTTATTGAGTCCAATAATTTCAAAAATTTGTGCGCCTTGGTATGATTGTAAAGTAGAGATACCCATTTTTGAAAAGACTTTTAAAAGTCCATCATTAACTGCTTTTATATAGTTCTTTTTAAGTTTATCAATTTCTAGTATCGTATCTAGTTTCCCAGCAATTTTCATATCTCTAATACTGGAAAGTGCTAGGTATGGGTTTATCGCTGTTGCGCCAAACGCAACTAGACATGCAAAATGATGTACCTCCCAAATATCACCCGCTTCAACAATAATACCCACTTGCCCACGGTAACCTTTTCTAATGAGGTGGTGGTGGACTGCAGCTGTTGCTAGTAAAGAAGGGATTGGTGCATGATCCGAATCAATAGCCCTGTCTGTTAAAATAATAACTTCAAATCCATCTTCAACCGCGTCTACAGCATAACGGCAAAGCCTGTCTAATCCTGCTTTTAAGGAGCCAGTTTTATTGTCTGCTCTAAAATAGGTTTGCAATGTTTTTGCCTGGAATATGCCGGTGTCAATACTTCTAATTTTTTCTAAATCGTGATTGGTCAAAATAGGATGCTTTAACGCAACGCAGTGACAAGCTAGTGGATCTTCCGATAAAATATTTGCATTACTACCTGCAAATGATGCAAGTGACATGACCATGCGTTCCCTAATAGGATCGATTGGCGGATTGGTTACTTGTGCAAATAATTGTTTAAAATAACTACTTAAATGTTGTGGTTGATCACTTAATATAGCAAGTGGGGTATCGGTACCCATTGCGCCAATTGGTTCTTTACCATCGAGTGCCATGGGTGCAATAATGGTATTTAAATCTTCGGTAGAATAACCAAAAACCTTTTGGTATTTGAAAACTTGATCGGGCTCGAGGTGCGTAAACATAACGCGAGGCTCGGGTAGTTCTTCTAGTTTAATTTTATACTTGTTGAGCCAATCACCGTATGGCTGTTGACTGCAAATTTTTAGTTTTAATTCGTCATCACTAATGATACGCCCTTGTTCCATATCCACTACAAACATTTTTCCAGGTTGTAGTCGGCCTTTTTCAATAATTGATGAAGGGTCGATGGGAAGTACGCCTGTTTCCGATGCCATAATTACACGGTCATCATTTGTTACACAATATCGTGAAGGTCTAAGTCCGTTTCTGTCTAGCGTGGCACCAATCATGTTGCCATCGGTAAATGAAATAGATGCAGGGCCATCCCATGGTTCCATAAAACAAGCATGGTATTCGTAAAATGCTTTTTTGGTGGCATCCAT
>JBEDIY010000066.1:0-6890 GCA_041173245.1 Bacteroidota bacterium
GAATAAATAACTGTACGTTCATTTATTTATTTTTCACTACCTAAACGGTAGATGTATTTGTCTGCTAAAAATCCTTTATCCGTTGTAGGATATTTTTCTTTGATTTCTTTGTAAAGGGCTAGAGCTTCTGTATTTTTTCCAGTGGTTTCTGAAAGAAGGGCAGCTCTAAATAAATATTCAGAAGCGTTGCTTTCGTCTTCAGAAAAACTAGCTGCTGCTTTTTTATAATAATCAATGGCTTCGTCTTTTTTGTTAAGCTCTGCACTTGCATCACCTAAAGCACCAATGGCTAACATTTGAATTTGCTTGGCGTCTGTAGAAAAATCTTTTAGGTATTTGATGGCGTTATTAAAATCACCAAGTTTTAAATAACTCACACCGGCGTAATAACCAGCAATATTTGCAGCCTTGGTACCACTGTAGTTGTTCATGATGTATAACACACCTTTATTAACACCATCGCCATTTAATACAAGGTTAGAAGAGTCGATAGCAAAGTATTCTTGAGCTTTAAACATCGCTTCAGAAGCTTTTTCTTCTTTAGGCTTAACAATGTATTCTTGGTATCCGAACCAACCGCCCACTACTACTAAAATAACAGCAACTGCAGTAGCAATTTTTTTACCACTTGTATTCCAATATGCAGCAGCACTTTCTAGGCCTTCGTTGGTTGTGTGTTTTACTTCGTTTTCTGACATGATATTTGTTTTCTTGTAATTTTTAATAGGGTTAGTCTACAATAAACGGATAATTTTCGTCTAGGTAAACATCTTTTAAAACTTCGCTATCATCTGGCCAAGGGCTTTCTTCAGCAAATTTTACGCTCTGCTCTACAATCGCATCAATTTTTTGATCGATGGCTTGTAAGTCAGATTCGGTGGCATATCCATTTTCTAAAATGGTTTCACGCACTTTAGTAATAGGGTCTTGGTTCTTATATTCTTCAACCTCTTCTTTGGTTCTATATTTTTGAGGATCGGATACAGAGTGTCCTTTGTATCTGTAGGTTTTCATTTCTAGTAATGTTGGACCCTCTCCATCTCTACCTCTTTTTACAGCTCTTGCTACACCTTCGTGCACAAGTTCAGGAATCATACCATCAATAACATCGGCAGGCATGTCGTATGCATCTGCTAATTTGTAAATATCTGTAACATTACTAGTACGCTCAATAGAAGTACCCATGGCGTAATTATTGTTTTCACAAATAAATACCACTGGTAATTTCCAAAGCATAGCAAGGTTAAATGTTTCGTGTAAGATACCCTGACGCGCGGCACCATCACCAAAATAGCAAAGCACCACATTGTCTGTACCCTTATATTTTTCAGCAAAAGCTAAACCGCCAGCAGTTCCAATTTGCGCACCTACAATACCGTGTCCACCAAAAAAGCGGTGCTCGAGGCTAAAAAAGTGCATACTTCCACCTTTACCTTTTGCACAACCGGTTGCTTTACCATATAATTCGGCCATACAAGCATCGGCAGAAACGCCTTTGGCAAGTGCTAAACCGTGGTCACGGTAGGCAGTAATAAATGGATCGTCGTGCTGGGTAGCTGTCATACAGCCCGCCGCTATTGCTTCTTGGCCAATGTAAGCGTGGAAAAATCCACGGATCTTACCTGCCATTTTATACATTTCTTCTGATTTGAGCTCAAACTGGCGAATCAGCTGCATCAGCTCGTACCAGTAGAGGTAGGTTTCTTTTGAGAATTTAGTAGGCACTAGTCAAAATTTTGAGGTGCAAATATACGGGTTAAACATTAAAAATTTAGGCTTCGTTTAGGAACGGATACTTATAATCTACGGGTGGATTAAAGGTTTCTTTGATGGTCCTTGCGCTAAGCCAGCGGTACAAATTAATAAGACTACCAGCCTTGTCATTGGTACCAGAGGCACGGGCACCCCCAAACGGTTGTTGACCCACTACAGCCCCTGTAGGCTTGTCGTTGATATAAAAGTTACCCGCGGCATGGCGTAATTTATTGGTAGCCAGCTCCACTGCCGCTCTATCCTGTGATATGATGGCCCCTGTTAAAGCGTATTTTGAAGTGGTGTTAACCAGATCAAGGGTTTTTTCAAAGGCCTCGGCTTTATAGGTATAAATGGTTAAAACGGGTCCAAAAATCTCTTCGCACATGGTTACATACTTAGGATCAGACACTTCAATAACAGTTGGTTCAACAAAAAAGCCGTCTTTTTTGCTGTAATTACCACCCACTAGTATTTTAGCTTTTTTGTCCTTTTTAGCCCTGTCAATATATTTTGCAATATTGTTAAATGACTTTTCATCAATAACGGCGTTTACAAAATTGGAGAAGTCTTCTACGGTTCCCATTTTCATGGATTGAACGGCAGCTACTAATTTAGTTTTAATTGCAGGGGCAAGGTTGCTTGGAAGGTATGCCCTAGAAGCAGCTGAACATTTTTGTCCCTGGAATTCAAAAGCACCTCTTGCAAGTGCCGTTACTACGGTATCAACATCTGCCGATTTATGCACCATTACAAAATCTTTACCGCCTGTTTCACCAACAATGCGCGGGTATGATTTGTATTTAGGAATATTTTCACCAATCACTTTCCACATATTATTAAAGACACCGGTAGAGCCTGTAAAGTGTACGCCCGCAAAATCGGGGTGTGAGAAACATACTTCACCAATGGTTGGCCCGTCTACATAAATTAAGTTAATAACACCATCCGGTAGGCCGGCTTCTTTTAAAATGCGCATAAACATTTGTGCCGAATAAATTTGCGTGTTGGCTGGTTTCCAAACAACGGTATTGCCGCACATCGCAGCAGAAGTAGGTAGGTTACCACCAATTGCTGTAAAGTTAAAAGGTGTTACAGCTAATACGAAACCCTCCAACGGACGCCATTCTAAGCGGTTGTGCATACCTGGTGCCGATGCGGGTTGTTGCTTATATATTTCACTTAAAAAATGAACGTTGAATCGTAAAAAATCGATGAGCTCACAAGCGGCGTCAATTTCTGCTTGAAAAGCATTTTTACTTTGACCAAGCATAGTAGTACCATTAATATGGAACCGGTATTTGGTAGCCAATAAATCTGCGGCTTTTAAAAATATATGGGCTCTGTTTTCCCATGACATTGCAGCCCAAGCATCTTTTGCTTTGAGTGCTGCATTTACGGCGTCTATGGCGTGTTTTTTATCACCCATATGAAAATGGCCAAGTACATGTGCGCGCTCGTGTGGCGGGTGCATCGATACTTTTTTTCCTGTTCTAACGGCTTTGCCTCCAATATACATAGGTACATCAATGACCTGTTTTTTTAAGGCAGCGATTGTTTTTTTGAGGGCAGCTCGCTCAGGGCTTCCGGGTGCGTAATTTAATACGGGTTCGTTGGCGGGTTGCGGATAATGAAATGTTCCAATTGACATAATGCTATCTTTTATAGTTGTCGACTATGAATTATTCTGGTAATAAAACAAATTTTGCTTTATTGGCTTCGTTAAAATATTTATTGGCTAGTGCTTTTGTTGTTGCAACGTCAATTAAATTAATGCGGGCAGGTGCTTGTAAAATTTTAGTAGGGTCTAAACCTCTAAAAATTGCTTGCTCTAATTTGTAACGCCAGTAACTATTTTCTTTTACATCATTTTCTAGACTTCTCGTTTGCTCGGCTTTTACTTTTTCAATATTAATTTGCGCCACACCATTTAATTTGGTTTGCTTGATTTCTTCTTCAACGAGTGCAATTAATTTTTCTACGTTTTCTGGGGCACAGCCAAATCTAATAGTGATACTATATGATTTTTTAGGCTCTTTGTTAATGCCGCCGCTAATACCAACGCCATATACACCACCAGCATCTTCACGAAGTGTTTCTCTTAATTTGATACCCATTGCTTTGGTGAGTTGATCTAGTTGTAATTCGTCTAATTCACCAACGCTAGCAAGGGTACCTGTATAAAATAATTGTACGCTCGCTTTTGCTTCTTT
Organism: Bacteroidota bacterium; assembly: GCA_041173245.1. Lineage (GTDB taxonomy): Bacteria > Bacteroidota > Bacteroidia > Chitinophagales > Chitinophagaceae > Sediminibacterium. The sequence continues at coordinate 3,966 of JBEDIY010000066.1, forward strand.
ACCTTTTTTAAGGGTTTTTGAAATGTTGCCAGTAGGGTAGGCTGCACCATAATCTTTGTACATTTCTGATGTGCCAGATGCAGGTAATGAGGCAATATACATTTCAGTTAACTGCTTAAGGCTATCGAGGTTTACATTACCAACAAACGTAAATACAAACTGACCTCCGTTGCTAAAGCGCTCTTTAAAGATGTTAAAGCTTCTATCCAAATTAAGTTGGTCAAGCATTTCTACAGTGAGTGGCTTGCGTCTTGGGTTATAATTGCCCATTACATATGCTACGGTATCAGAAAATACAGATGCCGGGTCATTGTTTTTATTGGTAAGCTGCACTTTGTACTGCTGTAAAATAAATTGAAATATTTGAGCGTCTTTACGAGATGCTACAAAATAACCATGTAACACTTCTAGCGCTGTTGCTAAATCTTTAGGGCTACTACTTCCCGAAAAACCTTGCATGTATTCGGCAATAGAAGGGTTGATACCAAAGTTTTTACCTGCAAACATTTTTTGCATGCTCTGAAAATCAATACTACCCATACCGCCATATGCTGCTATGATTGCCGCGTTAGAGGCATTTACAAAATCGGCATCTGAATATAGTGATGATCCACCCCAGCTAATACCAGAGAATTGAATTTCATCATTTTTAAATGTAGTAGGCTTAACAACCACTTTTGCACCGTTTGATAAGGTCCAAACGCGTGTGCCAATGCTATCGTATATTTTTTCTGCAACAACTTTACCTGCCACTGGTGCTTTAGGTAATAGTGGTCCTGAAGCTACTTTATCTTGGTAAGCATTTAGTTTTGCAATGGGTTTAGCAAGTATTGCTTTAATGCCAGCTTCCGTCATTAAATTTTCTTTTTCTTTTTCAGGCGCGAGCACTAAAACAGTTTTACCTGTAACGTTAAGCCACTGATTGATTAACGCATTTACTTCCTGTATTGCAATAGTAGGAAGGTAACGCTGGTACATTTCAAATTCTTTTTCGATACCAGGGATGGCTTCACCTTTTAAAAAGTTTCTTACATATTCTTGTAAAATTTGAACCGATTTAGTTTTGTCTTTTTCTTTAAAAGAATTTTCCATGCGAGACAGTACGTTTTTAACCGCTCTGTCAAGTTCAGATTGTACAAAGCCATACTGCTTTACTCTTTCGTTTTCTGTTAAGATGGCATTAAATGCCGCTTCCATCTCTTTAGCTGTTTTAGGAACGGCTAAAAGGGTAAAGGCGTCTTTGTCTCCAATAAATTCACCGTAGCTGCTACTCGCAAATAAAAACGGTGCTTCTGGTTTTTGAGATATTTCGTCTAAACGGCTACTCATCATTTGGTTAAAGAGTTCGCGCACCATACCTTGTCTGTATTCGCCTTCGGTGTTCGCTTCTTTAACTGCGGGCAGCATGTAAAACATTTGAAGCACATTGTATGCCTGCTCCGGATCCGTTAAAATAGAAATGCGGGTATCTGTAAAAGCAGGGATACTAAATTTAGTTCTTGGTTTAGGATTAGCTGGGTTTTTAAGTTTACCAAAATGTGCTTGAATCATTTTTTCTGTTTCAGCTACATCAATATCACCTACCACAATTACTGCTTGTAAATTAGGACGGTACCAATCTTTGTAAAACCCAGTAAGCTCACTGTACGGAGCTCCATTGATACTTTCTTTGGTACCAATAGGAAGTCTTTTTGCGTATTGAGAACCATTTAAAATAATAGGGAAGTACTTGTCTCTCAAACGGGCATCTGCACCTCTGCCTAAACGCCACTCTTCTGTTACAACGCCACGCTCTTTGTCAATTTCGGATGGATCAAAACTTACTTGGTGTGCCCAGTCTTCTAAAACCTGCATGGCTTTTTTATACACCATGGGGCTGTCGGTAGGAACTTGTAATTCGTACACCGTTTCATCAAAACTAGTGTACGCATTTAAATCGGCACCAAAGTTTACGCCACTTTTTTCTAGGAAGTCTACGAGCTCTTGCTTTTTAAAATTTTTGGTTCCATTAAAACACATGTGTTCTACAAAGTGCGCAAGGCCTCTTTGTTTTTCTGTTTCTAATGTTGAACCAGCGTTCACTACAAGTCTTAACTCGGCTCTGTTTTTAGGCTCTACATTTTTTCTGATGTAATAGGTGAGTCCGTTGGCGAGTTTGCCAATTTTAACTTTTGAATCAACTGGTAGTTTTGCATCTGTTGGTTTTTGTGCGGTACTAACAAAAAAAGTACCAACCAGTAAGATGAGTAGTAAATGTTTGATGCTTTGTTTCATAGTTTCTATTTTTTATCCTGCATGATGAAGACCCAATGAGAACCCTAATTTTTCAATTAGGCTTTTAGGGAGTGCAGGAATTTTTTTTCTTTCAATTAAATAAGTGGAGAGTCCCGAAAGGTCTCTATAAATAAAATGTTTATTAAGGGCGCCTTCTAAATAACCAGCCCCAGATGTGTTACCAGTACCCACGCGCATACCAATCATGCGGCGAACCATAATTAAATGTTTATGACGCCAGTTGCTCATGAGGTGATCGATCTCAATAAGTGCATCTAACACCTGGTAAGAAGTTTGAAAAATTGGGTAGTCCCTGTAGAGCATAATAAAGAGTGCCGCCTGCATCGCTTTTGGTGAAAAAGAGCTTCTTAAACTGGCTAAAATTTCGGGCGTGGAATCGGCTGGAATTTTTTCAAAAAAAACGTAATCAAAATCATGAATTTTTGTCGCTTCGCGGGGTGTTAATCCGGCCTCGTAAATGGTTCGGTATTCGTCCCAAAATTTGCTGCCAAATTCGTCATTAAAAAACGGCATTCTTTCGAGCCATTCGTTAACTCGGGTCAATAAACTTTTATCTGCTTCGGCGTTAGAAATTTGATCGTAATCTGGTTTGTCAAATCCGCCTTCGTTGGTTCTTTTGTAATATTCTTT
>JBEDIY010000067.1:0-5790 GCA_041173245.1 Bacteroidota bacterium
GTGGTAGTGGCACCAGATAAGCCCCAAAGTGGCATGGGACACGCTATAACCATTGGTCACCCCCTAAGGCTTCAAAAGCTCCATATGTTTGATGGCGTAGAAACCTATAGCTGCAGTGGCACGCCTGTAGATTGTGTGAAACTTGCTGTAGACGTTGTATTACACAAAAAGCCAACTATTTGCCTGAGTGGCATTAACCACGGCGCCAACCACTCTATCAATGTTATTTATTCTGGTACTATGTCGGCAGCGCTCGAAGCGTCTATCGAAAGCATTCCAAGTATTGGTTTTTCATTACTTGATTATAGTATCGAAGCCGATTTTTCTGGTGCACAAAAATACGTACGCATTATAGTAGAAAAAATGTTGGCTGGCAAACCACTGGACAAACACCTTTGTTTAAATGTAAACATCCCTGCTGTAGATGAAAAATTAATTAAAGGAATTAAAATTTGCAGACAAGCGTATGCTAAGTACGAAGAAAAGTTTGATCAAAGAAAAGATCCACACGGGAAAAAATATTATTGGCTAACCGGCGAATTTAAAAATTTAGAAACCGGCAAAGACACCGATTCATGGGCCCTTAAACATAATTATGTAAGTGTGGTACCTGTGCAATTTGACCTTACACACTATGGCCTTAAAAAGACCCTAGAAACAAAATGGAAATTATGATATTTAAAAGAGACGATATAAAACTTGGAGTTATCCTAGGTTGCTTAACCCCTATTATAGGACTTTTTGGCTATTACTTTTACAAATTTAGCCGCTTTACGATTGCCGAATTTTTTGAAGTACTTATTTTACAAAAGTCATTACTAACAGCGATAGTAAGCCTTTGCCTCATTTGTAACGCGGTTGTATTTACGCTATATATCAATGCGCAAAAAGACAAAACGGCTAAGGGCGTATTTATTGCAACTTGTTTGTATGCATTAGCGTCCTTAGCCGTTAAGTGGTTTTTATAGATTTACTTTTTTCTTGGTGGTAATTTTAATTACTCCGTCCTTAGCTTCAGCACCGTATTCCTTAATTGCTGATTCGCCTTTTAATACCTCAACCGACTTGATTTGATCTGGAGAAAGTGCATCTAGTTCTTTCTTTGTTTTTTTCTCGCCGTCAACTAAAATCAAACTAGGAGACTCCTTAAATTCTGAACCTACAGAAAATGTAACGCCAGATTTTTTACCGGCTTCAACAAGGCCCTTTTCCATAAATTGGATATCCTTTAAATTATTAGACTTCAATAAAACAGTTTTCCCATTTAATTGTACCGTATCGGAAATAATTATTACACGCTCTTCCAATACTTTTGAATTATCTAATGGCACTCCCCTAACAACAATCCTGCCTGTTGCTGGAGCGTCTTCACTTCCCCCTTTTTTGGTTGTGATTTGCACCACACCGCCTTTACCTTTTTCTCCAAAAACTGCAATAGCAGATGCATCTTTTAAAATATTAATGGACTCAATTTTATTTGGATCAATCACTTTCATTACAGACTCGGAAATAACTTCTCCATCTAAAATAAATAGCGGCTTTTGACCATTACTAGCGCCACCTGCAGCATCCATTTTAATAACAACAGATTTATTGTTTCCTTTTGAAGCAATTAAGGTGTCCTCTGGTGAAATTTTATATCCTTGAACAATCATCACTTTTTTAGTAGTGTCCATCATAGAAACTGGAGCTATTATTTTTTCTTCTTTTGTTCTAAAAGAAAATAATAAAACAACAATTGATAACAGAGGAAGTACAACTATTCTTCTAGCATAGCTGAAACTTGGGTTTTTAACATTGGTAAGCATTTTTAATCTTCGTTTAATGGGTGAAAAAAAGAATGGATTGGTGAGTGGAAATTGCTGACTAGGATAAGCCGTTGTCAACAACATTTGAGCCAAGCTGGCAGTATCTCCATGTTCTACCGATTTTTTATCGGCAATAAATTCATGGATCATGTCCAACTCTTTTTTGAGTAGCCAAAAGAAAGGATTGAACCAACCCGCAATCAAATTTAACTGTATCACTATTTTATCAATAGAATGATACTGTGTAACATGCGTTAACTCATGTTGCAAAATTTGCTTGCCAGCAGGTGTTTGGATATCAATTTCGGCATTCCAAAAAATATAACTAAAAAATGAAAAAGGCGTCCCCTTTTCGCGCGTCATCACTAAATAAAATTGTTGGAGGTTATTGCATTCATGCGACTTATACATTTTATAGATTCGGAAGAGTGCAAACACCATTGCAGTTGCTAAAAAAAGTGAAACCGCAACATAAATATTGGACAAAATCGACAACCAGTTAAATGATGCTTGTTTACTAGCAAGTAACGCTTCAACATTTGTATTTCCAGCTGCCACAACATGCAATAAATCTATTTGTTGTATACCCGCATGCTGCTGCTCCCAAACAATTTTAATGAGTGGCACTATCCATGAAACTAGTGCAACGCCTAGCAAATAAAAGCGGTTGTATTGATGAAATTTTTTATTACGCAGTACCAGTAAATAATACACCATCAAAACAGCACTACATACAAGCACTTGTAAAAGATAATAGAGTGTAGGATACATGACTTAGTTTTTTGATTGTTTTAACTGATCCAATAAAAGCTCCAACTCACTAACACTGATTTCCTTTTGCTGTAACATACAAGAAACGGCTTCACTAAAAGAGCCTTCAAAATAAGCATCCACGAGTGATTTTATGGAGCTAGTAGAATACGCTTCTTTACTAACGAGTGGAAAATAACGATGCACCCTACCCATCGCTTCTACACCTATATATCCTTTGTCAACGAGTATTTTTACAAGCGTTGCCACCGTGTTCGTATGCGGTCGAGGCATCGGATACGACTCCACAATATCTTTTAAATAGGCACTGGATAATTTCCACACCTGCTGCATCACTTGCTCTTCTGCTTTTGTTAATGGTTTCATGCGACAATTACATTTGAAACACAATGCTAAAACTATTTTTTTAGTTTAACAACTAAATTTTTAGTTTTTTAACTATTTTTTTAGTTTTATTAACATTTTGGGCCATCTAACGTAAATTGCAAGAAGCCTATGAAGTACTATATCATTGCAGGAGAAGCCAGTGGAGACCTACACGGCAGCAACCTCATAAAGGAAATTAAACATTTAGATCCTGCGGCCAGCATTAGAGCATGGGGCGGAGACCTGATGAAGGACGCAGGTGCCTCTCTTGTAAAGCATTACAGAGACCTCGCCTTCATGGGATTTCTGGAAGTGATCAAAAACCTACCCACCATTTTACAAAACATAAGATTTTGCAAGCAAGATATAGAAGCTTGGCAACCCGATGTACTCGTATTAATAGACTATCCAGGTTTTAATTTACGCATTGCAGATTGGGCAAAAAAACACGGATTCAAAGTGGTGTATTATATAGCACCGCAGGTTTGGGCATGGAAAGAAAACAGGGTGAAAAAAATGAAAGTATGCATCGATAAAATGTTTTGCATACTCCCTTTTGAAAAAGAGTATTTTAAAATTAAATGGAATTGGAATGTGACCTATGTGGGTCATCCACTACTACGTGTAATTGAATCTTTTAAAAGTACCAACCCACTTGTTACAGAAAATAAAAAAGTAATTGCATTATTACCAGGAAGCAGAAAACAAGAGATTATTAAAATGCTTCCCATAATGTTAAGCGTAACGCCACATTTTCCCAACTACACATTTATGGTGGCGCAGGCACCAGGGCAAGACGCTCCTTTTTATAACCGATTTTTAATGGGTTACTCTAATGTAACACTTATTAAAAACAGCACGTACGACTTGCTCACAATAGCTGACGCGGCCCTAGTAACCAGTGGTACCGCCACACTTGAAACCGCACTATTTAAAGTACCAGAAGTCGTGTGCTACAAAACCAGTAAGTTCTCTTACCAAATTGCAAAGTGGCTAGTAAAAATTAAATTTATATCGCTAGTGAATCTGATTATGGACAAAGAAATTGTCCAAGAAATCATTCAAGAAAATCTAACAGAACAACATTTAACAACTGCACTTCGCAATATCACAGAAAATGAAGCCAAAAGAAAAGAAGTGATGGATAATTACCAATCGTTGCATACACTTCTTGCAGCAGGTGGCGGAGAGGCTTCAGCAAAAGTTGCCAAAGAAATTATGGCACTTGCAGGACCAAAATTATTTATTCAGGAGGGGTAAAATCAGTGACTTAAACAAAATAATAAGTACTGCCATCAAAAACATAAGAAGCGAAATACGGTTCATACCATGCATATACTTCATCCATTGAGTGCGCGGCTCGTTAGGGTCTCTTTTTGAAATAAAGAGATACTCTTTTAACTGTTTGAAAATACCCATACCATTAATTTAACACAAAGATACAACGCTATTAAATAATAAACACTTTAGCCGTATTGTTGTTATACTGTTTAGACTATACCTTATGAAACGTACCTTACTACTAGTTACCTGCTTAATACTAATCTATAATTGGGCAAACGCACAAATAAACCCTGCTAAAATTGATATCATTAGGGACAGCTTTGGCGTGCCTCATATTTTTGGCAAAACCGATCCGGATGTAGCATACGGGCTTGCTTGGGCACATGCAGAAGATGATTTTGTAACCATTCAACAGTCATTAATGGCTGGAAAATCCATGCTAGCGCAGTACCAAGGTAAAAAAGGCGCTTCCATAGATTATATCATTCACTTATTGCGAATTCCAGAACTCGTAGCCGAAAAATACGAATCGGACCTTAGCCCTGCTTTTAAAAAACTATTAGAAGGCTATGCAGCCGGGCTCAACGCATACGCTACTGCACACCCCAAAGAAGTACTACTTAAAAAAATATTTCCAGTTACGCCAAAAGACATGGTACAATATTCGGTGCTTCAACTTTGTGTGCTTTCTGGCGCAGACAAAGCATTAAGTTCCATTTTTGGCGGCACTGTGCCACTGCTCGAAAATTATAAAACGGCAGGTAGTAACGCATTTGCATTTAATAGTGCAAAAACCACCGACGGTCAAGTATATCTAGACATCAATGCACACCAACCACTAGAAGGGCCTGTAGCATTTTATGAAGCGCATTTATCAAGCGAAGATGGCTGGAATATTATTGGCGCTAATTTTCCGGGTGCCCCCTGCATCTTACATGGCTGCAATGAATATTTAGGATGGGCACACACCGTAAATGCACCGGACAAACTAGACGTGTATCAATTAGAAATGAATCCTGCAAACAAATTACAATACAAATTTGATGGCAAATGGGAAACACTTGAAGCAAAAACGGCGCCCCTTAAAGTAAAAGTTGCTGGCGTTATTGTACCACTTAGTAAAAAAGCATATTGGAGTAAATACGGACCAACTATTATTACACCAAGAGGCGTTTTTTCTATTCGCATGCCAGCACAAATGGACATTAGAGGACTTGAACAGTGGTATGCTTTTAACAAGGCAAAAAACTTTACAGAGTTTAAAAGCGCATTAAATATGCTTGCCATTCCGGGTTACAACATTGTGTACGCCGATCGTTACGATACTATTTTTTATATTAGTAACGGACGCATTCCGGTAAGAGATAAAAGTTACAATTGGAAAACAACACTGCCAGGTAATACGAGCAAAACACTTTGGACAGACCTTCATCCACTATCCAATTTACCCCAGGTGCTGCAACCAAAATCGGGCTATGTATATAACACCAACCACTCTCCTTTTCATAGCACAGAAGGCACAGACAATCCATTGGTAAAAGATATTACAATGGGTTACGAA
>JBEDIY010000068.1:0-12661 GCA_041173245.1 Bacteroidota bacterium
TGGACTTGTAAATGGAAAACAAGCACCACTTGAAAGTTATGCATGGAGCATTGCTTGCGTAGATGCAGATGGTAAATTACTTCTCAGAAAAGGGATGGTTACAATGATTAGAGATTAATCATTTACATCCTATAACAAACCGCATTGATGTTCATGCCAGCTCCAACAGAGGCAAATAAAACGATGTCTCCTTTTTGTAGGCTATGATTTTCTAGTTGTCCATGTTTTACTAAATCATACAAAGTGGGTATCGTAGCTACAGAACTATTGCCGAGTTTATGAATACTCATTGGCATAATATGCGCTGGTATTTCTTTGATGTCGTATAATTTAAATAGCACTTTAATAAATCCTTCGTCCATTTTTTCGTTGGCTTGGTGTAAGAAAAACTGTTTAACCTCACTTACATGGATACCTGCTTTATCAAGGCATTCTTTCATTGCGATGGGCACATTTTTTATCGCATACTCGTATACTTTACGGCCCTTCATTTTAATATAACGTACACTTGGATCACTGTCTGGTTTATTAGATTTGCCCATGTACAAATAATAGGCTTCATCGTTGCAATGGCTTTGAACACTTGCTGCTAAAATACCAGCGTTCGTATCCTCTTTACCTTCTAAAATAGTAGCACCTGCGCCATCACTAAAAATCATACTATCTCTATCATAGTCATCAACCACACGGCTTAATGTTTCAGCACCAATCACCAAACATTTTTTTGCCATTCCCGATTTTATAAATGCATCCGCTTGAATCACACCTTGTATCCAACCTGGACAACCAAATAAAATATCGTAAGCTACACAATTAGGATTTTTTATCCCCAAATCGTGTTTTACCCTTGATGCTAATGCGGGCAACACGTCTGTTTGAATGGTTTTATCTAATACGTTTCCAAAATTATGCGCAACAATAATTTGATCTAATGTTTCAGGATCTAACCCTGCGTCTTCAATTGCTTTTTTTGCAGCAATAGTAGCCATATCAGATGCGTTAACATCTGAACTGGTGTAACGTCTTTCCTCAATACCTGTAATATCTTTAAATTTTTCAACAATTTCTGACGAAGGCGTTTCTATGGCTTCTCCATGCTCTGTAAAAAAAGAATGATTTGTGAAATCCGTATTTTTTTTAATGCCTGGAGGTATATAAGAACCGGAACCTGTGATAACTGTTTTTAAATTAGACATGCACGCGTATTGGGGTTTATAAATATTTATCGCCTTTGTTACGTTTTACTTCTGCAACGTATTCTTTAATAGATTGTTCTTTATCTTTTTTACAAATTAGTAAAGCATCTTCCGAATCAACTACAATAAAATCATCGAGTCCCTGCAGTACCATAAGTTTACCTGCGGGTCCTGCCACCATACATCTTGTAGCATCAATAACAATGACGTTATCTGAAGCTACTGCATTACCTAAATAATCTTTTTCTAAATTATCGTAGGCACTATTCCATGTTCCTAAATCGCTCCAACCAAACGATGATGGTATCACATATACATTGTCTGCTTTTTCCATGATGGCCACATCAATAGAAATATTAACACAGAGGGGATATATTTTGTCTATCGCTTCTTTTTCTTCCGGGGTATTAAACTTGTCTTTAGCTGTATCAAATAGTTCAAACATTTCTGGTTGAAAGAGTTCAAATGCCTTTACAATTTGTGATACTTTCCAAACAAAAATACCTGCATTCCATAAAAAGTCGCCACTACGGATAAATGTTTTAGCTAAATCTAGATCTGGTTTTTCGGTAAATGTTTTTACTTTAAAAATCCCATCACCCGCTTCTAATGTATCGTGCTGTATATAACCGTATCCCGTGTTTGGATGCGTTGGCTTAATGCCAAGTGTAACAAGTGATTTGATATGGTTAACAAACTCAAGTGCTTTGTTGGTGGTTTCTCTAAAATGTTCTGCATCTAAAATCATATGATCGGAAGGGGCAACAATTAAAGAAGCTTCCGGATCTTTTTGTAATAGCTTACATGAAATATAGGCAATACAAGCAGCCGTATTTTTTCTGCTCGGTTCTGCTAATATATTTTGTACGGGAAGTTCAGGTAATTGTTCTTGAACAATTGATACATATTCATCAGAAGTAACAATGTAAATATTTTCTAAGGGTATAAAAGTCTTATACCTTTCAAAAGTCCATTGTATCAGTGATTTTCCGGTATGTAAAATATCCAAAAATTGTTTAGGGTATGCAGTTCTACTCATAGGCCAAAACCTACTGCCAATCCCACCGGCCATAATGGCTACGTAATGGTGTTTATTCATAACTAAATAAGTCCCTCTTTTATAAGTTCGTGGATATGCAATATGCCATAATAGTTACCTTCTTTGGTAACAACCAAATGGCTTATTTCATGTTGCTTCATCTGATCAATGGCTTCTGCAGCAAGCGTTTGATGATCTATTAAATGTGGGGTATGTGACATAATTTCTGCTGCGGTAATATTTTCTATGTTTACCGTTTTTTCAAGCATGCGTCTTAAATCACCATCTGTGATAACACCTGCGATTTCATTATTATTGATAACTACTGCAACACCCAATCTATTTTTAGTAATTTCAAGAATCACATTTTTTAATGGCGTATGGGGCGCAACCGTAGGTTTTAAATCTTTATTTGTGAGTTCGGCTACTTTTAAAAACAAACGCTTGCCTAAATTACCACCTGGGTGGTATTTTCCAAAATCGGCACTGGTAAAACCTTTCAATTGCATCAGACATACTGCAATCACATCGCCCATTACAAGTTGAGCTGTTGTACTACTGGTTGGCGCCAAATTATTAGGACATGCTTCAATACTAACCGTTGTATTTAAAATATAATTCGATGCTGACGCTAGATAACTTGACGTGTTTCCAACAATGGCTACTAGTTTATTACCAAAATTTTTAATGTAAGGAACAAGGGCCTTAATTTCTGGACTCTCTCCACTCTTACTAATTATTAAAACGATATCGTCTTTTTGCACCGTACCTAAATCACCATGTATGGCGTCGGCGGCATGCATAAATAAAGAGGGTGTTCCGGTAGAATTAAGTGTTGCCACAATTTTTTGTGCAATCAGTGCACTTTTCCCAATTCCACTAAAAACCAATCGGCCCTTACAATTATTAAGGAGTTCAATAGCTTCAACAAAAGACGCGTCCAAAAATGCGGCCAGGTCTGCGATAGACTTTGCCTCCAATTGAACGGTTTGTAAAGCGGTTACTACTATTGCGTTTTTCATGCTGTGCAAAGGTAAACTTTAACATGAAAGCAAGTGTATTCAGGTCATTCTTTGTTAACTTCGCCAACCTTTCAAAAAAAGAATTAACTTAAACAAAGCATAAATTCCCGTTTTTAGTTGATTATGAAGGAAATACAGAAGAGAAATGGCAAAAACAAGCAGTAAAACCACCAAAACAACAACAAAATCAGCCCCTAAAAAGGCGCCGGCTAAAATAAAAGGCCCCCGACAGGCTAGCACCATTGTAGACCCGAGTAATTTTGATATTTATGCAGGGCTGGAAAAATATTTTGGTTTTAGGGAGTTTAAGGGCACCCAAGAGCAGGCAATAAACAGCTTATTAAGTGGTAAAGACACTTTTGTTATCATGCCAACTGGAGGCGGAAAAAGTTTATGTTACCAACTTCCAGCGCTCTTGCAAGAGGGTTGCGCCATTATAGTATCGCCTCTTATTGCGCTCATGAAAAATCAGGTAGATCTGGTGCGCGGGTATAGTGAAAATGATGAGGTAGCGCACTTTTTAAATTCATCTTTAAATAAGGGTCAAATAAAAATAGTAAAAGATGATTTGCTAAACGGCAAAACCAAGCTATTGTATGTGGCCCCCGAAACATTAACCAAGCAAGAAAATCTTGATTTTTTTAGCGACCTAAAAATTTCCTTTTTTGCGGTAGATGAAGCGCATTGTATTTCGGAGTGGGGACATGATTTTAGACCCGAGTACAGACGCTTAAGAGAAATGATGGACATCATCAATCCTGCGGTGCCTGTTATTGCTTTAACAGCAACGGCTACGCCTAAAGTGCAAAGTGATATTGTTAAAAATTTAGGGTTACGCGACGCTACTATTCTTCTCTCTTCATTTAATAGGTCTAATTTATTTTATGAAATTCAGCCTAAAATAAAAAAAGAAGATACCGTAAAACATATTGTAAAATTTATTTCGCAGCATAAAGGAAAGAGTGGAATTATTTACACCCTGAACCGAAAAACCACCGAAGAATTAGCAGAAGTACTCGTAGCAAATAATATTAAAGCAGTAGCCTATCACGCAGGCCTTGATCAAAAATTAAGGGCTGACAGACAAGATCAGTTTTTACAAGAAGATGTGCAGGTAATCGTTGCTACCATTGCGTTTGGCATGGGTATCGATAAGCCAGATATCAGGTTTGTAATTCACTTTAATATTCCTAAGTCTATCGAAAATTACTACCAAGAAACCGGTAGAGCAGGTCGCGATGGACTAGAAGGTATTTGTGTACTATACTATTCTCATAAAGACGTTTCAAAAATTGAACACCTGATGCGTGATAAGCCACTCAGCGAGCGTGAAGTAGGCAATCAACTCATTGATGAAACAGTTGCTTACGCAGAGAGTGGTGTTTGTCGAAGAAAAATTTTACTACATTATTTTGGAGAAGAATGGCCAACACAAAATTGTGGCAACTGCGATAATTGTAAAAATCCAAAAGAATTAATAGAAGCCAAAGAAGAAGTTGTAAAAATATTAAAAGTTATTGCAGCACTAGATGAACGCTTTGTGGCAGATTACGTGGTGAATATGGTAAGCGGTCATTTAACGCCACAAATTTCAATGTTTAGGCATGATGTGTTACCGGTGTTTGGAATTGGAAAAGACAAAGACGCACACTTCTTTAATAGTCTTATAAGACAAATGCTACTCGAAAATTTAATTAGAAAAGACATTGAAGAATATGGTCTTTTGAAATTAACAGATAAGGGTAATAAGTTTTTAAAGAAAGCTAGTAGTTTCAAAATTGTACTAAATAATTTATTTGAAGACGCCAATGCCGATGATGAAGATGGCGATGGGGCTGCGCAAACAGGAGCCGCTGCAGATGAAAAATTATTTCAAATGCTTAAGGAGCTTCGCCAAACAGAGGGTAAGAAAAAAAGCTTGCCTCCATTTGTGATTTTCCTAGAAAGTTCATTACAAGATATGGCTACCTTATTTCCTACGACCCTAGAAGAACTAGATAAGTGTCAGGGGGTTAGTAAAGGGAAGGCCCTGAAATACGGAAAGCCTTTTGTGGACATGATTGCAGCCTATGTAGAAGAACATGATATTGTTAAGCCAGACGAATTTATCATGAAAAGTGTGGCCAATAAGGCGAATAATAAAATCTATATCATTCAAAACGTAGACAAAAAAATTCCACTCGAAACCATTGCAAAAAACAAAGGTTTAAAACTTGACGAACTACTAGAAGAAATGGAAACCATTGCTGCAAGTGGCACTAAATTAAATTTAGATTATGCCATTGATGAGTGGTTAGATAGTTACGATCAAGAAGATATCATTGATTATTTTAAGAGTTGTGAAACCGCTTCATTAGAAGTAGCTCAACAAGAACTTAGTGAAAATGATTACAGCCTGGAGCAGCTAAAAATTATGCGTATTAAATTCCTCAGCGTCTTTGGAAATTAGTGCGCCTCGTTTTTATAAGCATTCATTCTTTCGATTACATTTTCCCTTACGTTCACGTAATATAAATTGTAATCTCCAATATGATAGTTTGGATTTTTAACTAAAAAACTTCCAAATATTTTTGGCTTAGCCGTCCATAAAATTTTGTCTGTTAATTTTGCTTCGGCAACACCTTTCGCTAATTTATTAAAATTGGTAAGAACCCCGCCTTTATTTGCATTCCAAGAGGCGTTTGGTATAGATTTAGTAAAGGTTAGCGGATTGGTAACAATCACATCAAATTTTTCTTTTTCAATAAACGGTGGTGTATACCCTTCTTTGTAAGTTCTCCAACTACATATACATCCTGTTTGCTTGGGTGTATCACATGCCTTAATTGATGAAAATATCATAGGGTTTACAGGAATACCCACTAAATAAGCGGCGACCAATTGTTTTTGAAGTGGTTTGCCATCAAAAAATTCTTTAACGAGTCTAATACCATGCGTGGTACCTTGGCTATGTGAGGCAATAATAATGGCCCTACCTTTATTTTCGTTGGCTAAATAATATTCAAAGGCTGATTTTACATCTTGATAGGCGAGTTCAAAAGCGGCGATGGCAAGCGTTGTATCGGCTCCTGTTGCTGGATAGTATGCACTAATATGCGTTTGACGGTAACGGGGTGCAAATAAGCGGCCTGCTACATTAAATAAACTTGCTTGGTACAGTAGCGGGCTATAATCAGTTTTTGCAGCTAAAAGCGCATCTGAAATGTCGGCGTTAAGGCCAAATGGTTTTTCAGTTCCTAAATAGGTTGTAGGATGAATAAAAAATACATCTACAGCAGTGTCTTTCTTGTAGGAAGCTAGTAGTGGAGCAGGCACACTGTCCGAAGGGTCATGAATAGCAGGGTGTGCAGCCCAATAGGCAACATCACTGTAGTTAGGGCTAGTTGATGCTTTATTAATTTGGTAGTTGGCCGCTAATTTTTGATAGCTATTGCTACAACTAGACGCTAATAATGCCAAGAAAATGATCGTGATTGGGTATATGGGGGTATGTTTCATCATAGATGAGACAAAATTAAACATTTCTAGGCTGCTTTACGGCAATATCCTTTGTTAAATAAGCGTTTTATACTTATAATAATCACATATTTATGTCTATACCAGTAGTTGATTTAGCAGATTTTTTAAGTGGGGACGCTGCTAAAAAAGCCTCTTTTGTAAAAGCAATTGGTACCGCATACGAAACGGTTGGTTTTGTGGCTGTAAAAAATCATGGAATTCCTGACACCCTGATAGCTGCTCAATACGATCAGGTGCAGCAGTTTTTTTCTTTGCCGCTAGAAAAAAAATTAACCTACCAGATTGAGGGTTTAGCAGGTCAACGTGGGTATACTAGTTTTGGCACAGAACATGCCAAAGGAAGTGAAGCTCCAGATTTAAAAGAATTTTTTCAATACGGTCAAACGGTTCCAGCAAGTCATCCCTTAAAATGGGAATATCCAGATAATGTTGCTGTTGCAGAAATTCCTTCACTCAATAATACATTACTTGAGGCCTACCGAAATTTTGAAAAAAGTGGAAGATCATTATTACAAGCCATTGCTATTTATTTAGAACTCGACGAATATTTTTTTGATGCACACATAGAAGAAGGTAATTCCATTTTACGTTGCATTCATTATCCGCCTATCACACAAGAACCTAAATCTGCAATACGCGCAGAGCAACATGAAGACATTAATTTAATTACGTTATTGGTTGGCGCCTCTGCAGATGGACTTCAGATATTGACAAAGGGTGGCGAATGGGTAGGCGTGACTTCACTCCCAGAACAAATTGTTGTGAATGTTGGTGATATGCTACAAAGGCTCACCAATAATAAATTAAAAAGTACCACACACAGGGTCGTAAATCCACCTAAAGAGCACTGGCATACCAGTCGTTTTTCGATGCCATTTTTCTTACATCCAAAAAGTGCAATGAGTTTAACTTGTTTAGATAGTTGTATTGATGCCGAACATCCAAAAGCATATCCCGATGCTACTGCAGGCGCTTATTTAGATGAAAGACTTCGTGAAATTGGTTTAAAAAAATAACGCGTGGCACTACTTCGTCATATACCATTTTTACGCGCTGTTGTTTGGCATAGCATAACAGCTTTTGGTGGTCCGCAGGGCCACCTTGGTATGATGATGAAAACTTTTGTGCATCGCCGAAGAGATGTGACAGAAGCTGAACTATTGGAGTACAATGGGTTTTGTCAACTCTTGCCCGGTGCATCATCTACACAAACACTCGCACTCATTGGATATAAAAGAGGTGGCTATACGTTAGCGGTATTAACGCTTTTAATTTGGATTATACCTGCTTGTGCAATTATGGGTGGGCTTTCATTTTTACTCAATTATTTTGATAATAAAAATGAGGTAATAGGGGCATTTAAATTTATTAGACCCATGGCTATTGGGTTTATTGCATATTCTGCGCTAAAAATTTTAAACGTTGTAGTGCATAATACCATCACGCGCGTAATATTAGTGGTTGGGGCTGCTGCAACATTTTTATTTTTTAAAACGCCTTGGGTATTTCCTGCCTTAATTGTAGCTGCTGGCATCGCAACAAATTTTAGTGACAAAAGAATTCCTGAAAAAGAAAAACCTGTTAAAAAAATCAAGTGGGTGAACTTGTTTTTATTTATTGCATGCTTTGCGTTAGCAGGTTATTTATCGGAAACAGCTACCCGAAATAATTGGAAAAATAGAAAAGCTTTTAACTTGTTTGAACATAACTATAGAAATGGAAGTTTGGTATTTGGTGGTGGCGATGTACTCATGCCGCTATTGTATGAGCAGTATGTAACAAGGCCGGCTTCCAAGCGCGTTATTGATAATAAACGCGATGTATTAAAAATGAATCAAGCCGACTTTTTAACGGGTTCAGGTATCGTGAGGGCCATTCCAGGTCCTGTATTTTCTATTGCTGCATTTTCGGGTGGTATGACCATGCGTTCGGAAGGTGCAGCTGCACAAATGATGGGTATCATTATTGGCGCTATTGGTATTTTTTTACCGAGCGCATTTTTAGTACTTTTCTTTTTCCCCGTATGGAACTATGTAAAACGGTATGTTGTTATTTTTAGATCTTTAGAAGGTATCAATGCTGCTGTTGCCGGCATACTTTTTGGTGCTACCGCTTACTTAATGAAAGATCATTTTTCAGATCCTGCAGCATCAAGTTATTTATTGGTACAATGGTTGGTAGTAGTGGGTACTATTTTACTCCTGCGCATCAATAAAATACCCGCACCCCTCATTGTGGCTTCTATATTTTTACTCGGTTTAGCACTTCACTAAAAACAAGTTAATTTACAGCGTTAAATGCGGTAATCTGCCCATACTGTTATAATATTACATTTAAATCTGTTGCATTTGAAGCGAAGGCTACTCCCGTTTATTATTGTTTTTTGCCTATTAGTAGGTCAAATGCCAAAAGCCCACGCGCAGTATATTACCATCGCAGGAACTGTCTATGATATAAGCGCAAGAAACCCTTTAGAATCAGTAGCCGTGCGCTCCACTTCCGGTAGAGGTGGTGTTACAGATTCGGCAGGTAGGTATATCGTTACCGTTTTAAAAACAGATTCTATTTGGTTTTCTATGATTGGTAAAAACACCATGAAATACCCTGTTGATACCATTTCCAATCTAGACAATTTTAATATTATGATTCATGTAAAGGCAACCGATTTGCCTGAAGTGAAAGTGCGAAATAATTATTATAGGTATGATTCAATTCAAAATAGAATTGACAATGCAAAAGGGTTTAATTTTAAAAAACCAGGCCTTGGCTTGACCTCCAATCCCAATTACAATCCTGGCGGTTTAACGGTAGGTTTCGATTTAGAAGCTATCATCAATATGTTTAGGTTTAAGCGCAACCAGAACATGGAATTTTTACAAAAAAGACTCATTGATCAAGAGCAAGAAAAGTATGTCAATTTCAGATTTAGTAAAGCCTTTGTTCGTAAAATTACGCAACTCAAATCTCCAGAATTAGATACGTTTATGGTTCGCTTTAGGCCTCCTTACGAACTTGTAACAAAAATGAATGATCTGGAATTCGGTTATTACATCGAAAAGCAACTTGAAATTTATAGACGAACCAAAAATTCATATAGAGGTAGTTTGCGTAGAAGAGATGATTAGTTATCTTTAATAGTATGCGCCTTTTTATTACAATTTTATTTTGTATGTTTTTTGTTGCAGTATCTGCGCAAAATAAAACGGGTGTATGGTATGGTGCCATTGTGTTTGAGCCCGATGGCGTAAGGGAAGTAGATACGGAGTCGCGCATTCGAGTAGATCCTAAAGCTGGAAGAATCATCAATGTTCCACCTATGTATGCGGGCTCTATGTCACTTTCAAAGTCGAGAACATATACAAAAGCTAAATTAGAAATTATTGATACGGCAGGTCAAATGATGGCAGTGCTCACAACTTTTAGTGCCGATCAAAAAAAATTAACTGCTTATTTATTTTATCTATCCGTTACTCCTACCGAAAAATATAATTACTACGCAAAAGCGGTTCGTTGTTTGATTAATGAAACAGAACATACGCCTAGTTTATTTGACCTCCACGGTAATTTTATTTTTACGGATACCAGTGTTGTTTTTAGTGGCATCTGGGAGAGTCCATTTGGCAAAAGCAGGTTGGGGAAATTTAGCTTTCAGCCAAGCATTCAATCTGTCCATGTTAATCCCGAACTACTCATTCAGTGGAATGATATTGTAAATGTGGTGCCGGAGGTAACTCAAATAGAAAATTGGGCGCCCTCAACAAGTAATTTTGATACAATACTTACCAAATCTTTTTATATCGATTTTTCAATTGCAGAAACAGGAGCCATAGATAATGACACCCTCTCTGTAATACTAGATGGGCAGGTAATCGAAGAAAACCTCGTGCTCACCGATAAAAAACATGATTTCAGGGTCAATATTACTTCAAAAGACTACCATCAATTAACCATTCGTACAAAAAGTGAGGGTTCCATTAAAGGCACAGGATACCTTTTAAGTATTGCAACAAAGGAAAATGTATACAAATACAACCTCACTCAGTACAAGTACAATCAATCTGATTGGTTTTTTCAAAAGGTAGGTGGTAGAGCCCGTTCTAATTAGGTTTTGCTTTATTTATTGGGCAAATAATTTACCTTTAAGGTTCTTAAAATGAATACTTTGAAAAGATGTTCTCTACCCATAGTGCTCCTTTTGGCACTTGTAGCCTGCAAAGGTAAACCCGACGAAAAAAAACAAAAAGATGGAGGACCTAAAGCCGCTATCGTAGATGTTATTATTGCTTCAAATAATAAAATCAATAAAAAAATTGAAGTGAATGGGTCTGTGTTGCCTAATGAAATGACAACCATTCAATCTGAAGTAAGTGGCCGTGTTACTTTTCTACAAATTCGGGAGGGCGGATCGGTCGCTGCTGGTACTGTATTAGCACGTATCAATGATGCCGATTTAAAGGCTTCTCAACAAAAAATAAATGTGCAATTAGATCTTGCTCAAAAAAACGAAGCAAGACTTAAAAAATTATTGTCAATTGGCGGCATCAATCAAGCAGATTATGACGTGGTACTTAACCAAGTCAATACATTAAAAGCAGACTTAGTAGTACTGCAAGCACAACTTGATAAAACAGTAATAAAGGCACCTTTTGCTGGTACGCTGGGTCTTCGCATGATTAGTATGGGAGCTTACGTTACACCTGCTACTATCATTACCACCATTCAGCAAGTGAATCAACTTAAAATAGATTTTTCTGTTCCTGAATTTTATGCGCAAAAAATAAAGAAAGGAGCAATCGTTCATGTACAGTCTGCAGATAATAAAATAATAGCAGATGCGGTTGTTACAGCCACAGAGCCGCTTATTAATGCAACTACTAGAAATTTAAAAGTTCGTGCCGTATTAAAAGGGCAGGCATTTAATTTAGGCGCTTTTGTAAAAGTATCTATCGACGCTACTGCACCTACCAATAGTATTTTAATTCCTTCTAATTGTATTATTCCCGAATCAACTGTTAAAAAAGTTGTGGTTGTAAAAAATGGTATTGGCATGCTTGTTGAAGTGGAAACAGGAGAAAGAAATGAGGGGCTCATTCAAATTATTAAAGGCTTATCTGTTGGTGATAGTATTGCTGTTAGTGGTGTTTTGTTTGTAAAACCTAATTCGCCGGTTAAAGTAAGAAGTGTAAAATTATTAAGTGACATTGCAACGCTAGACTAATTATGAATATTTCTGAACTAGCCCTCAAAAGACCCATACTTGCCACGGTGATGAATTTACTCATCATTTTATTTGGCGTTGTTGGGTATAATTTTTTATCGGTACGTGAATATCCAGCCATTGATCCACCCATTGTAAATGTACGTACTTCTTATGCAGGTGCCAATGCAGATATTATTGAAAGTCAAATTACAGAACCATTAGAAAAGTCCATTAATGGTATACCAGGAATTAAAACCATTAACTCTTCTAGTAACAATGGCTCTAGTAATATTAGTATTGAATTTGAAGTGAATCAAGACTTGGAAGCGGCAGCTAATGATGTAAGGGATAAAGTAAGTCAGGCTACAAGAAATTTGCCACAAGATATTGATGCGCCTCCTGTTGTAAGTAAGTCTGATGCAAGTAGTGATTTTATTTTACTCATTGCCGTACAGAGTAAAACAAAAGGTTTAATGGAGCTGAGTGAATACGCAGAAAACGTATTACAAGAAAGATTTCAAACCATTCCTGAAGTAAGTTCGGTGAGTATTTTTGGTCAAAAGCGACCATCCATGCGTATTTGGATTGATCCCAATAAACTCAATGCGTTTAACCTTACCTATTCAGATTTTAGAACAGCACTCAATAGAGAAAATGTAGAAATTCCATCTGGTAAATTGTATGG
>JBEDIY010000069.1:0-20102 GCA_041173245.1 Bacteroidota bacterium
AATACTGCAATATGTGCCTTTGTCTTTGAATTCATGAAGCAAATATAAAGCAATGCTTGTCTGCTTTTTCATTTAGTGTAACAACGTCAAATGTAGCCTGATCCATTATTACAGCCATTTGCCGATTGGCAAGAGAAGTGGCTAAATATTCCTGTTCTGTTTGACCAGGCGTTGGTACCAATATCATTTTTTTACGCAGCGGTAATAGTTCCATAAGTGTAGAATAACCACTACGGCACACAATATATTCAGACTGCATAATAATGTCTAGCAAATCTTGGCCACGCGCATAACGCAGTTTGGTCAGTGAATCTTTAATTTGATAATGATTGGGTAAATCGGAAGGTCTACCTTCAATAAGTATCGAAGGTTCATTGAATTGTTGCGCGCCGAATTCAATGATGTCTTGCAACATACTTCTTTGAGGCTCGGGACCAGATAACAAAAAACAATACTTATATTTTATGGGAAGCGAAGTAGTGGATGCGTTTTGTAAAACACTAAACTGGCTTAGTGCACCAATATAAGTTACCGGTATTTTTGGCATGACAGCTGGGTGAGACAAATCCGCTGCAAATCCCGGATAATTTAGCGTATCCGGAACCCAGCACTCCGAAAATTTATTGATAAAATAGTACTGTACTTTTTGAATGATTTTTTCGGCCCATGTAAAAGGCGCTTTCACAAACAACTGATGGGTTATAAAAGTTGTTTTTAAACTAGGGCTAAAAAGGCCATATCTATTATCTGAAATGACATGATCAAAGGCATGCGCTTGTAGCCGCAACCACCGGTGTTCTTTAAAAATAGCCAATGCCATTTTAGGTAACTGAAAAAATAAAGCAAACGGAAGCCACCAAGCTTTTTTACTATACCTGATAT
Organism: Bacteroidota bacterium; assembly: GCA_041173245.1. Lineage (GTDB taxonomy): Bacteria > Bacteroidota > Bacteroidia > Chitinophagales > Chitinophagaceae > Sediminibacterium. The sequence continues at coordinate 883 of JBEDIY010000069.1, forward strand.
TGTATTTAGGTATTGATATATACCTCGTAGTAGGAAAATAATATTGTAATAATTTTTTTTGTGCGCCATCTGCAGCAATAGTAACTGAATGCCCTTTTTCTATGAAATCATGGATAATAGGCACGCACCGAGAAGCATGCCCAAGCCCCCAATCGAGTGGTGCAACTAAAATACGTTGTATGGGCGCCTCTGTTTTAATGGTATTTGGATGAATTTTTACGTAATTTAGTATTCAATTATGAAACACAGTCTTCTTAAAATCATTATCATCACGCTTATGATTGCTGTTTCGGCATCTGCCTGCAGCGTATTCAAGCCTGGGTACCAAAGAAAAGGTGGCTGTGGCTGCGCAAAAGATGTTAGATAATACTACCAGAATTTAACGTACAGGGCACTTAGCAACATGAGTATGATTACAATCAGTACGAGTGTTGATTTGCTTACCTTAAACATGCTAGCATCAATTTCAAATGCTTTAGGATTCACTTTAGGTCCCGCCATACTTACAATGACCATTATAATTATCGTTAGCACAAACGACCAACCCATATTTATTAAAAACGGAATTTCGTAAGCACCACTTTTATTGAGGTATGCCGTGTACATGATATTATCTGTTCCGAAAAGAGGAATAGCGTAACTATTAAAAAATATGGCTAATAAAAATCCGGTGATCAAACCTGTCATAGCAGCTGCACCAGTAGTTCGCTTCCAGAAAAATCCAAGCATAAACATCGCAAATACACCTGGGCTAATAAAGCCGGTATACTTTTGAATAAATGTGAAACCACCTTCTCCTCCAATACCCAATAAATCTTTCCAAGTAAATATCACCGCTATAACCATTGAAATAAATACGGTTAAACGACCCGTCCATACCAACTTTTTTTCATCGGCCTGTTGGTTGATGTATTTTTTATAAATATCCAATGTGAAAATGGTTGAAATACTATTTGCTTTACCAGCAAGTGATGCAACGATAGCAGCCGTTAGTGCAGCAATAGCTAGCCCTTTTAAACCAGCTGGTAAAAAAGCAAGTATCGCAGAATAGGCGCCATCTTTTCCGCCTTCAAAACCTGCTAACTGACCATTTTTATACAACACAAACGCTGCAATACCCGGAAGCATTACAATAACAGGCATAAATAATTTCATGAAGCCAGCAAATAAAATACCCTTTCTAGCTGTTTCTAATTGCGCACCAAGTGCGCGCTGTGTGATGTACTGATTACAACCCCAATAATTTAAATTCAAAATCCATTGGCCCGCAAAGTACATAGCAATACCTGGTAAGATAATATACTTATCTCTTGCCAACTGCCCAGCAGCACTCATATCGGTATTGTTGGGTTTTGGTAAAATTAAATGGAAGTGTTCTGGCGCTTGTAATAACAAGGTATTAAATCCTGCAAGTGCACTACCATCTATTACATGATTGATTCTTTGATCTACAATTTGTAATGCCATGTATACCGTTGCAAAACCACCAATAATTAATACAGCTACTTGAATAACATCGGTGTAGCCAATAACTTTCATGCCACCAAGCGTAATGATAAGTGCCATTAACATGAGTCCAATCATAACTAGGTGTAAATAATCACCACCTAACAATCCATTGATTGCAACAGCGCCTAAATATAGTATGGAAGTAAAGTTTACAAATACATAGAGTAACAACCAAAATATAGCCATTACAAGTGCCACCGATTCGTTATACCTCGTTTTTAAAAACTGAGGCATCGTATAAATCTTATTTTTTAGGTAAATAGGAATAAACCATACAGCAATAATAATTAAACCAAGTGCTGCAATCCATTCATACGCTGCGATGGCAACGCCTACAAAAAAACCTTCGCCACTCATACCAATAAACTGCTCTGCAGAAATATTAGATGCAATCAAAGAAGCACCAATAGCCCACCAAGTAAGGGATCCTTCGGCTAGAAAAAAGTCTTGAGATGCTGATACGGTATCCTTTTTTTTGCGGTACACCCAATAACCATAACTAGCAACCATTAAAAAATAAAGAACAAAAACTATTTTATCGGATAGTGCTAATGAACTCATAAATGGTTTCTAGTTATGGTTGTAAAAATTTGTTGGGGTATTAAAAATTATTTAATCAATTGTTTTATAATCCTTAAAAATTTTAACTGGTGCAGCTTCTGCTAGTGTTCTAAATGATTTCCAAGCACCATCAAAAAACTTGTTGGCACGTGTAATTACTTCAGCTACTTTTTGTTCTGCATTTGTTATTAAGCGGTCTTCTTGTGCACCTGGTACAACCGGCTTACCCATTACAGTCATTCTAGCTTCACCAAAAACACTACTTACTGTTACTTGCGGTATGTTTCCGTAACCTTGCTTGGTTTGTGGTTTACCATTTAGCATTTCTCTAATCGCTTTCATTTCATCTTTAACAACCGTTACTGTTTTGCGAATCGTATCGGCTGCTTTTTTATCCATGTCTCTTAGGTTAGCCTCAATTTTTGCAATGATGCCATCTACTTCTGTCATACGCTCATTTAAGGTATTTAGTTTCTCGGTGGTTTTATCGAGTCTTGCATTTGCTTTTCTGATCGCATCGCGCACTTCTTTAGAAGTAGGTGCATATGGATCATCATTAACAACAAGCATGGTGCTATCAGAAAAATTACGACCAACACTCACCACAACTTTATAGGTTCCTGGATCTACTGGTAAACCAGGTGCTTCTTGAGGTGCACCACCACCATATCCTGCACCACCACCCATTCTGCCACCTCTACCGCCGCCGCCGCTTGCACGCAAGCCACGGCCTTCCATGCCCCAGAAATACCTATTAAAACCAGAATCTGTTTTTGTACGAATTGTTCTTACGAGTGTATTACTTGCATCATAAAAACGAAGCATAGCAGTGTCTCCGATAGCATTTTTACCCGTATCAGATGCTGCTTTATGAACAAAGAAACTGATAGGAAGTCCAGCTCTTTTATTTTCACCCTCATACGTACCCCAAACGCTATATTCAATACCCATAGCATTTTTGCGGTGTGCTTGATAACCAGCTGGTGCATTAAATACAGTTACTTTATTCGAAAATACTTTGCCCATATTTGCTGCCGCTTTTCTTAAGCCACCTATATCATCCAATACATAAAGTGCTCTACCAAAAGTTGCAATAACTAAATCGTTTTCTCTTTCTTGAATCACTAAATCATAAGTAGAAACAGAAGGATACTCATTTTTAAATTGTTGGAATGTTGCAGCGTTATCTAAGCTAATCCATAAACCTTGCTCTGTTCCAACAAAAATTAAATTAGGTTGCGTTGGGTCTTGTAAAACACAAAGCGCGTATCCAATTACTTTTTTATCTTCTAAAATATTAGTCCATGTTTTACCAAAATCGGTGGTTCTAAAAACAGTAGGCTTCATATTACCTCTTCTGTAATCGTTGGCCACTACAAAAGCTTCTCCTGCATTAAAACGTGAAGCGCGAATTTGTGGAACCCAAGCACCAAGTGGCATTCCAGGGATTTTGCCCCTAAAGTTGGTCCATGTTTTTCCGCCATCTTGTGTTAGTTGCACATTACCATCATCAGTACCTGCCCAAATAACACCTTGTTGTTTTGCAGAAGGTTCGATACAAATAACCGTACAATAATTTTCGGCACCGGTAATGTCTACGTTTAAACCACCATTATTAGACTGATCCATTTTTGCACTATCGCGCGTTGTTAAATCGTCTGAAATTTGCGACCAAGATGCACCTTTGTCAGAACTCTTGTTTACAAATTGAGAACCATAATAAATTGTTTTTTTATCAAATGGATCTTGCGCAATCGCAGCGTTCCAATTAAATCGCTGACGTACGCCAGGTGCCGGACTTGGTGGACGAATGCTCCACTCTTCTCCGGTTGCAATATTGTAACGACCCACTGAACCGCCCTGACTCATGCTATATACCCAGTTTGCATCTTCTGCATCTGGAACTACATCAAATCCATCACCACCACCAACACCTTGCCAGTATGCATTTCTGATGCCACTGTTCACCCACACATAGGCAGGACCATGCCAGCTTCCATTATCTTGTAAACCACCCATTACATTGTAAGGAATTTTATTGTCAACATTGATATGATAAAATTGTCCGAGTGGTAATTTTTCATCGAACTGCCATGTTTTACCACGGTCTCTTGAAATTCCAATACCACCATCATTACCATCAATAATAAAATTTCCATTTTGAGGATGAATCCACCAAGCGTGGTGATCTGGGTGAATACCACTATAAGGAATTACAGATTTAAATGTTTTACCAGCGTCTTCACTCACCGTAATCATTTGATTGATGTTGTACAATCTATTTTCATTGGTAGGATCAATGGCAATGTCTTGGAAATAAAATGCACGATTGGTTACCACCGAAGATTCACTATTTACAAGCTCCCATTTTAAACCACCATCTTCTGATTTATACAAACCATTTTTTGTTGCTTCAACAAGTGCATATACTCTGTTTGGATCGTTACGACCCACTGTAATACCTATGCGGCCTAGGTTTCCGTCTGGTAAGCCGTCTTCTTTGCCTAGTTTTTTAAATGATTTACCACCATCGTATGTAACATAAAATCCACTTCCTTTTCCACCACCTTGTAAACTCCATGGTGTTCTTTGGTGTTGGTACATATTTACAAATAACTTGTTTGGATTTACTGGATCCATTACCATATCACCTACACCACTGGTATCGTTGGTATGTAAAATTACTTTCCATGTTTGTCCACCATCTGTTGTTTTATACAAACCTCTTTCTGGATGTGGTACAAATGGATTACCCATTACACCTGCGTATACAACATCAGGGTTGGTAGGATCAATGATAATACGGTGTATGTTTCTAGTTTTTTCTAGGCCCATACATTTCCATGTTTTTCCACCATCGATACTTTTATAAATACCTTCTCCTAAACTCACAGAGTTTCTAGGATTGCCTTCTCCGGTTCCAGCCCAAACAACACTTGGATTGCTTTGTGTAATAGCTACAGAACCAATATTTAAAATGGGTTGTTCGTCAAAAATTGAACTCCAACTAGCACCACCATTTTCAGATTTCCAAACACCGCCACTAGCCGTTCCTAAATAAATAATATTAGGGTTTGACCATACCGCATCAATGGCAGTAACACGACCACTCATACCAGCAGGGCCAATACTTCTAGGTTTTAAACTTTTAAAATGCTTCGCAATGTCGATGTTTTGCGCACTTGTGCAAAGAGCAATTACAAAAAATGTAAATGCAGAAAATAATTTTTTCATAAATGGTGATTTTGTAACGGGTAATTTCCTAAATAATCGGTTAATTTCCAAAAACTATTCTACTGTAAACCAGGTATAACTTTCTGGCTCGATGGTCACAGTAAGCAGTAGCTCATGATTTCTGTTTAATGTGTATTTTTTTGCGGTTGCTTTATCATCTTTAAGCGCAAGTGTTGCTGTGGTGGTTAAACCGGTATAATAAAGGGGTACCGGTATGGTTCTAGTAATTTTTTCTTTGGTTGGATTGTACAGCATACCCAGCGCTTTTTGTTTTGAACTAGGGTCTACGTGGATGAGTCCATCCCAATCTCTACCGTCTGCTCTTCGGAGCTGAATCATATCCGCATTTAAAATAGAGCGGTACTTTTTATACCAGTTAATGGTACGAGCAACCATTTGTCGAGTAGTTTCTGTATCATACAGTCTAGGTCCTCTATAACAGGCCTGCACGCCCGCACCATAATACTGTATCATGAGTTGTTCATAATCCATTAAATGCTCCGAAAGTGGCTCTAGTACTGCTCTTGGATCAGTTCCTTGGTAATTGGTTAATGGTACAAATCCCCAACTCATAGAAGCCGTTTTTTCGATGGTACCATCATGAATGTTTTGTCTATTTAAAATACGTTGTTGCTCGCGTGGTAATGAAAAATTAACTTCACGATAGCCAATTGCAATTTTGTGGGTACCATCTAAAAAATACCAATCGGGGGCATTGATATATACGCCTCTTTCATTTAACCAGTGGTACAATTCTTTTTGAATTTCCATTTGACGCCACTGCGAATCATTGTATCCTTTGTGGCCTGGGTGTGTTGTTGAAGCGCAAACATCACCCGGATAAGGACCATCATTTTCCCAAATATCAAATCCAGTTTTGGCAAAAAAGTTTTTTATTTTTTCTCTATAAGCGAGGCCCCACTTACTTCCAAAGCATGGTGCGTTACCAAAAAAAGCGCCTCCTGGTTTTCCAGTTTTAATATCTATGACATCGTCTTCATCAGAAATTCTTCTGCTACTAAACAGTGAATAACCACCTAATAATATTCCACGCGTGTGTGCATACTCTGTTAATCCTTTCCAGCGTGTAATATTTTTTTGTGTGGTGTCTTCCATATTTAAGTGACTACCAAAACTTAAAATCACAGCTTCGTAACCAGTTGCTACGCACTGATCAATTGCTGTTTTTACTTCCTCGTCATTTTTACTAACGAGGTGCATGAATATTGGATTTTGCGCCGTCCAAGGTGCAACAGCTGTATACATTTTACGTATCATGAGTCCTCTACGCTGTCTATCATAACTGTCCATGAGTAACTCGTGCGTACGCACCGATTTAAATAATTCATTAGGCTGCAAGTCAATACCAGGAGCCTTTTCAGGATAAATTTCTAAAAGGCATGGTGTTTGGTAATTATAATTTACCTGTGAAGTATATACCGAATCTGTTTTCCAATGCGTTGTTTGATCACTGATATCGTAACGCATGGCATTGTTAAACGCATAATTGGTTTCTAAGTAAATGCCGTGCTGTTTTTTCATTTCTTCTGGGGTCCCAACTACTGCACTTTCTTCTTCTACAAGTCCAAGTACTTCGTTAACAACTCTATCTAGTGCATGTGGTGTATTGGATGTATTTAATATGGAAACCCATTTAATAATAAGCGGTAAATGATTATAGAGTTCATAATGCACTTCAACTTTAATACCATTAAGTTTTTGTGATGGATGCGCGTAAGTAACAATTAATTCTTGTCCCGTTGGCGCGGCAGTGTGGTGTGCCCAACTTTTATTTTTCCAATTTAAAAATGGTTTGAGTGGCCCTGTAGTATGAGAAACATATTTAAAATCGTTTATGCCGGCTTTTAAAGTATCTGCAAGACCCGGTAAAATATATCCATTTTCTTTTTGGCCCACGAGTCCACCCACATTGTACAATACACCATCTAATACAACTCGCGCTTCTGGTTTAATGGCACGTAATAGTTGTTGTTGATTGGCTAGATTGGTATAATCGGTACAGGCAAAATTAGCGCCAATGGTAAATTTTCGTCGTACGAGTCCGTTGTTGAGTTCAACGGTATTACCCTTTTGTGTGATGGCTGCCTTATAGGGCGAGGCATCAATTAACCAATCTTGTGCGCGCACAACTACAGTTAGCTGCAGTGTAACAAGGCAACTAACAAAAACTAATTTTTTAAAATTCATTCGGAGTAATTTAGGGATCCAAAAAATGTCTATAAAAGTGCTCTGTCTAAATGCGTATATCCGCCATCAACATGTATGAGTTGTCCAGTAGTATGACTTGAAACTTCGGAAAGTAATACCGCAACCATGTTAGCAATTTCAATATCAGTGGTCATTCGGTTATCTAGTGGGATTTTTGCCGTGATGCTTGCTAATTTTTCAGAAGGATTGTCAAATGTTTTTATCCAAGTTTCATAAAGCGGCGTAAAACATTCAGCAACAATTACAGCATTTACACGAATGCCGTATTTTAGTAATTCTACCGCCCACTCTCTCGTTAACGCGTTTCTGCCACCATTAGATGCTGCATAGGCAGACGTATTGCCCTGACCCGTTTCTGCGGTTTTAGAACCAATATTTACAATAGCTCCTTTAGATTTTTTTAGTGCTGGTAATGCATGATGTGCTAATAAATAATAGTGCACTAAGTTTTTATGTAATGAGGCTATGAAACCTTCATAGCTTCCATTTTCTAGACCCACACCATCATTTACGCCGGCATTGTTTACAAGCCCATCAATGGTTCCGAATGTAGCAAGTACGGTATCAATCGCCTGTTTACAAGCATTTGGGTCTGTTAATTCTGCTTCAACGGCAACTGCTTTACCGCCAGCGGTTACAAGGGCATCCACGGCAGCTTTATTATCAGCAGCACTACGCCCAATAATACAAACCGTTGCCCCTTCCTTTGCTAATACTTTAGCAATGCCATAGCCGATGCCTTTAGCGCCACCCGACACAACAATCACTTTATTTGAAAGTCCTAATTCCATATTGTTTTATTGAGGAAGTGTAAATATTTTTTCTAGCATGACCCATTTTTCTCCAGGCTTTGATCCTGGCATAGCCTGCTGGTATGTCCACATCAATGTTTCCCATTTTTGAACCACTTCATTTGCAGCATCTGCTGCAGACTTTGCTTCAAAAGAAAAGTTTTCACCCGCCTCTAATACCATAAATAAACGATTGGCTACACAGTAAATATCTAAACAAGTAATGCCAGCACTTTTAATGCTATCAATAATTTCTGGCCACACATTTTGATGGTATGCTTTGTACTCCGCAATTAATGCAGGATCATCTTTTAAATCGAGTGCTAAAAAATATTGTTGTGCTCCCATGTTTTTATTTTTTTGTATACGCAACCGCTGTTTGTTTACTAGTACCAAGTCCTTCAATTCCTAGTTCAATGACATCGCCTGGCTTTACATAAACCGGTTCTGGCTTAATGCCCAAACCTACGCCAGGAGGGGTTCCTGTGCTAATTACATCGCCCGGTAAAAGGGTCATAAACTGGCTTAAGTAATGCACCAAAAAAGGTATTTTGAATACAAGGTTTAGCGTGTTACTATTTTGATAGGTTTTATCATTTACAGTTAACCACATTTTTAAATTATTGACATCTGCCAATTCATCGGGGGTTGCTAAAAATGGACCTAGCGGTGCAAATGTGTCACAACCTTTTCCTTTAGCCCACTGTCCACCTCTTTCTAATTGAAATTCTCTTTCGCTATAATCATTGTGTAAGCAGTAGCCTGCTACATAATCTAGTGCATCAGCTTCTTCTACATAAGAGGCTTTTTTACCAATCACAAAAGCTAGTTCTACTTCCCAATCTGTTTTTACACTATTTTTTGGAATCACTACATCATCATTAGGGCCGCAAAGTGCCGTGGTAGATTTAAAAAATAAAACGGGCTCTGCTGGAATAGGTGCATTGGTTTCGAGACAGTGGTCTACATAATTAAGGCCAATACAAATAATTTTTGAAGGCCTCGCAACTACAGAACCTAGTCTGGTTGCAGGATCCACAACCGGAAGGGATACGCCCGAAGCAACCGCTTCTTGTAATTTATTGATGTCGTTATTTGCAAAAAAAGCTTCGTTGTAATCAGCTACCACACTAGATACATCATACCAAATATCACTTATGATGATACCCGGTTTTTCATTTCCTTCATGTCCAAATCTTATAAGTTTCATTGCTTGCTATATTAAAATCTAAAAATTAATTATTGAGTTTGATAAAGCCACCATCTATTGGATAGTCACATCCTGTAATAAATGAAGCTTCATCGCTTGCTAAATAAAGTGCGAGTGCAGCTACTTCTTCGGGCTTTGCCATTCTGCCAATAGGTTGCGATGCAGATAATTTTTCAAACATTTCGGCTTCTTTACCCGGATAATTTTTTGCAATAAATCCATCCACAAAAGGTGTATGCACGCGCGCTGGTGAAATAGAATTACACCTTATATTTTCATGCATGTAATCTTTTGCTACAGAAAGTGTCATTGCCATAACAGCGCCTTTAGCAGTAGAATATACAAAACGATCTGCTAGCCCTACCCATGCAGCAATAGATGCCATATTAATGATTACGCCGCTACCGTTGGCGCGAAAGCCAGGTATAGCAGCAGCTATGCAGTGATACACACCTTTTACATTGATAGACATCACCCTGTCAAAATCTGCTTCAGGTGTTGTGTCGGCTTTGCCAATATGAGCAACACCAGCATTATTTACTAAAATATCAATTGCCCCAATCGCTGTAAACACTTTATTAACTTCTTCTTTAATCGCAACATTACAAGCATGTACCGTTACGGATCCTCCCGCTGCACTAATAGTTGCAGCCGTATCTGCCCCAGCCTCTGTGGTTAATTCTAACACATGCACAGCTGCTCCTTGTGCTGCAAAAGTGACGGCTATTGCTTTTCCAATACCACTACCACCACCGGTGATAACTGCTTTTTTATTAACTAATGAAAACATAAAAAATAATTATAAAGAAACGCCGCGCTTCCACGGTATAAAATCGTCTTGATTTAAAAGCACTGCTTTTGGAGTCACTTCACCACTCGCTGCCTTAATGCAATATTCTAAAATTTCTATACCCATTTGTTCAATGGTTTTTTCACCACTAATGATAGGACCGCAATCAATATCGATAATGTCTTTCATTCTTTTTGCGAGCGGAGAATTGGTGGCTACTTTAATGACCGGACAAACTGGATTGCCCGTTGGCGTTCCAAGTCCGGTAGTAAATAATATGAGGGTGGCTCCAGCTGCAGCCTTACCAGTAGTGGCTTCTACGTCATTTCCTGGCGTACAAACAAGACTGAGTCCAGATTTAGTGGCCTGCTCTGTGTAATCCAATACGTCTACAATGGGAGATGTGCCTCCTTTTTTTGCAGCTCCAGCACTTTTAATAGCATCGGTAATTAAACCGTCTTTGATATTACCTGGTGAAGGATTCATATGAAATCCAGAACCTACTTTATGTGCTAGCGCATCATAGCTACGCATAAGATCTATAAATTTGTTTGCAGCAGTTTCCGTCTCACAACGATCAATTAAATCTTGCTCGGCTCCGCATAATTCAGGGAATTCTGCCAATAAAACTTTACCTCCAATTGCCACCAATAAATCTGCGGCATAACCTACAGCTGGATTTGCAGAAACGCCACTAAATCCATCACTACCTCCACATTTTACGCCTATTGTAAGTGCACTTAGCGGAGCAGGTTGTCTTTCGAATTGATTGATTTCAATGAGACCTTCAAATGTTTTTTTGATGGCAGATGCAATCAATTCTTCTTCGCTTTCTGATTGTTGTTGTTCAAAAATATAAAGCGGTTTGTCAAAATCAGGTGCTATTTTTTTAATATCATTTTTGAAATCCTCTACTTGCAAGTGTTGACATCCGAGGCTTAAAACCGTTATCCCGCCTACGTTTGGATGATTTGCATAAGAAGCGAGTAAGGCACTTAATGTTGCTGCATCGGCTCTTGTGCCTCCACAACCACCACTATGGTTCAAAAATTTAATGCCATCAACATTTTTGAATACTCGGTTTTTTTGAGGCGTATTACTTGGAGAAAAGTTGATGTTGGTAATAGCTTCCCCTTTTTCATATGCTTCTAAAAGCAACTGGGTATACTTACTATATTTATCACTAACCGCATAACCGAGTTTATGGTGTAACGCTTCTTTTATGACGTCTAAATTTCTATTCTCACAAAACACAGTAGGAATAAAAAGCCAATAATTGGCAGTACCTACCTGACCGTTAGATCTTACAAAACCATTGAAAAATTTATTGGCAAACGCTGAGACATCCGGTTTTTCCCATGAAAATTTTGTTTCCCTATAGGCATAAGGCGCTGCAGCATGCTTTAAATTAGCGGTAGTTACAAGGGTTCCTCTGGCTACATTACATTGCGTCGTACCAACAAGAACGCCGTACATGAATACAGAAGCACCTTTTGTAAGATTACTTGTGTAAAATTTATGCTTGCTTTGGATAGGTTCTAAAATAGTGTACACCTCGTTATCATAGTCCACAATTTGCCCCGCAGCTAAATGAGTTAACGCCACCAACACATTATCTTTTGGGTGCATCTCTATCACTAATCTTTTTGGTGGCAAAGTAGTCATGGGTACTATACAGATTTTACTTTATGTCCTTTGGTTGCAAATAAAAACACCACAACAAAACAAATAAGTGGTACAATGTACCCATTTTGAATACTACCCGTTGCATCAGAAATAATTCCAAGCACCGGAGGCAAAAATGCGCCACCAACTATCGACATCACAATTAAACTAGATGCCATTTTTGTATCGGCACCTACTTCTTTAATACCCAATGAAAAAATAGTTGGAAACATAATGGACATAAAAAATGCAATAGCAATTAGTGCGTACACCACAACGATGCCTGAGCCAAAAATGGCTACTGCAGATAAAACAATATTGATAAGGGCATACACACTTAATAATTTTTCAGAAGCAAACCTTCCCATTAAAAATGTACCAACAAATCTTCCAATCATAAAGGCGGCACCATAGCCCCAACCTAAATATTGAGCAGCGGTTTTTTCATCCATACCGGCGCCCGTTCTGGCCATTTTAATAAAAAAACTACCTACACAAACCTGTGCGCCCACATAAAAAAATTGCGCCACTACGGCCCATGTCAAATGCTTATGTCTAAAGGCTTTTAGGGGATTGTTACCGGCTTTACTGTCATCCCCTTCTTTAACATCAGGGAGTTTTGATACCATAAATAAAACAGCAACTAGTAAAACAAGAATACCTAAAATAAGGTAAGGCATTTTTACACTTTGCGCCTCTGTAGTCAAATAATTATTAAGCGCTTCGGGAGATAATTGTGCATAAGCTTCATCTGACATTTCTGTACCAGACAAAATAAATTGACCACCAATAATAGGAGCAACCATGGCAGCAAGCCCATTAAATGATTGCGCAAAATTTAAACGACGTGTTGCCGTTTCGGGAGGACCAATAATTGTTGCGTAAGGGTTGGCTGCTGTTTCTAAAAAAGTTAAACCGCTAGCAATAATAAATAGTGCTCCTAAAAAATAAATATATTGATGGGTATCTGCTGCAGGTAAAAATAAAAAGCATCCTAGCGCAAACAAGAGGAGCCCCCCCACAATTCCAGATTTATAACCATACTTACGCATCACGTAACCCGCCGGAAGTGCCATTACAAAGTAAGCAATGAACACAGAGGAGTCTATGAGTGAAGATTGTAAATCATTTAACCGAAACGATTTACGCAAGTGAGGGATTAATATTGGGTCTAGATTATGCACAAAACCCCAAAAGAAAAACAAGCTGGTAACCAGAATAAACGGGAAAAGCCAGTTATTGGTTTGGTTACTAATAGAGTTGTTATTTGAAGGGGTTGCCGGTAATGCCATAGTTGTTTATTGTACTACTTTTGAACGTAGGAATTTGATAAACAATATACTTAAAATATTATCTCAAAACACCGGAATGGTAATGCAGAGCAAGTTTTTATTAATATGCACGAATTAGAAATGCAAGCCTAAAAACTACTTAACCTCGTATTCCGTTTTTAAATCATTTAGTAAAATAGTAGCTGAAGATAATATTTGATCTAACTGATACAATTGCTGGTTTTTTATTGAGTTTTTTATATGTGAAAGCCTATTGGCGTATTCTGTTAATATTGTTTTGTCATAAGTCATTAATTGAATACCCGATTTTGTCGTTTTGATTTCGTCTCTATTAATTTCATTGTAATAAAACTGATTAAAAATATTATAAGAACGCTCACGTGCATTTAATTTAAGCTCCTCTGTGGTGGCACCATAGGCCTTGGCATATTCCTGCCAATGCCAGTAATTGGCGATTTCATCACTAATTTTGGAATTTTTAATGAGTCGCATGCCACCCGCATTTTTTAATTGAACACTTGTACGTTCCATTAAATTAAGCCCCCTATTTCCAAGGGTTGATAAATTTAAAACATAAATTTTATTGAGGTTGACATCGTTCCATTCACCTATTTTAAAAAGGTTAATGGTTGTGTCAATAATCTTCATTTGCTTCGTGTAAACACGCTTTAGAGAATTTAATTCGATGGTATCTTTTTTGAGATCTTCATATAAGCTTTGCATATACTGCTTCTCTCTTAGATGTTCGATATAGTGTTCGCGCTGATTTTCGGCAAAAAACCCTAAAGTAACTGCAGTAAACAACATTAGAAACTCAGTAATATATTCTTTCCATTTTTTTGTTTGATGACCGCCGTGGTGATGGGAATGATGTACTTCCATAGTCTTAATTTAAAGTGTTACAATGTAAGAAAAAATATAATTAGTTTAAAGAATAGTGGACCTCAACATTTTAAATTAAATTTATTTAATAATAAAATACATGAACCTGCAGCCTAATCATTTAAACAACAATAGTGTCTTGCTTGAGCCTTTGCAAGTAGATCACTTTGAGGAATTATACGGTGTTGCATCAGATCCTCTTATTTGGGAACAACACCCTAACCCCAACAGGTATCAAAAAGAAGTATTTCAAACATTTTTTGAAGGTGCAATAACTAGCGGTGGGGCCTTTATTATTAGAAATGCCGATACCGGTAAAGCGATGGGGTCATCGCGTTTTTACGATTACAGTCGTATAAACGATGAAATAAAAATCGGCTATACTTTTTTTAGTAGAGATTGTTGGGGTAAGGGTATTAATAAAGAGGTAAAGACCCTTATGCTTAATTATGCATTTATTTATGTAGAGAGGGTGATTTTTCATGTTGGCGCATTAAATATTCGCTCTCAAAATGCAATGCTTCAATTAGGGGCAAAAAAAATAGGCGAAGAAATTATCGCCTATTTTGGTGAATCTGACCGGCTCAATTATGTGTATGAAATGAGAAAGTAATAAGAATTAACATTAAAAATATATTCTGTTTATACTATGGTAATAATGGATATCTAATTTTAAATAAAAATTAATTATGGCAAACTTTAATGATTTAACCATCGGAAATTTTTATTTAGTAGTAGAAAATGAAGGGGAGCAAATTGCTTTGCTAGAGCCTTTAATGCATACCGACAACGCGGTATTATTAATGCACCACGATGATTATGAAACTAGCATCTGGAGAAAAAAGAATGACTCTATTTTTGAAATCGTGGATGAATTAAGTATGGACCAATTAGACAACTACGATGCGCTTTTTGAAGATGAGGACGAAGAAGATGAAGATTTTGAAGAAGAAGCAAGTACTTCAGAAGAAAACTAATTTATTTCGAAGTGTTTCAATGATTTGTTAATCATTGAAACACTTTCATGAATTTGTGCTTCCGTTATAATTAATGGTGGGGCTAGTCTTATCTTATCTCCATGCGTTGGTTTTGCTAATAAACCGTTTTCTTTTAGGGCTAAACATACATCCCATGCTGCATTGGGGTTTTGATGTTCTATTACAACAGCATTTAGTAGCCCCTTACCTCTAATGTTTTTTATAAATGGAGAATTGATTTTTTCTAACTCAGTTCTTAATAAAAGACCCATTTTTTCTGCATTGCTTGCAAGGTTTTCATCTTTTAATACCTCTAGTGCTGCTATAGCAACCGCACAAGCGAGCGGATTTCCTCCATACGTACTACCATGCTCTCCCGGTTTTATTAAAGTCATAATAGGATTGTCACACAATACAGCGCTAATAGGAAGCACTCCACCACTCAAGGCTTTGCCCAATAGTAAAATATCTGGTCTTACATTTTCATGATCACAAGCTAACATTTTGCCCGTTCTACATAAACCTGTTTGAATTTCATCAGCAATCATTAATACATTGTATCGAGTACATAAATCCCGTACTCCTTTTAAATAACCTTCGTCGGGTATTACAACACCAGCTTCACCTTGTATTGGCTCAAGCATAAACCCAGCAACATTATTATTTTTAAAGGCGGTCTCTAATGCAACCAAATTATTGTATGGAACCAATGAGAATCCTGGTACAAAAGGCCCAAAATTTGTATAGCTAGAAGGGTCTGTGGAACTTGATATGGCAGCTATGGTTCTTCCCCAAAAATTGCCTTCGGCAAAAATGATAACAGCTTCATTGTGTGGTATTTTTTTTACTTCATACCCCCATCTTCTACTTAGTTTAATTGCTGTTTCACCCGCTTCAACACCTGTATTCATAGGCAAAACCTTATCGTATCCAAAGAAATCTGTAATATACTTTTCATATTCACCTAGCCAGTTGTTGTGAAAAGCTCGAGAAGTTAATGTTAGATTTTGAGCCTGACTCGTTAAAGCATTAATAATTGTAGGATGACAATGACCTTGATTAACAGCAGAATAACCGCTTAAAAAATCTATATACTTTTTTCCATCAACGTCTGTCAAATAAATACCACTTCCTTTTTCTATAACAACCGGTATAGGGTGATAATTATGCGCACCATACTGTTCTTCTAATTCTAAATAATAATTGGTTTTTTCAGTCATAGCTGTTAAATCTGGTTTGCAACATGATCAAGAATTTGAAAAGCCGTTTCTGCCATTTTGTTTCCTTTGTTGTCTAATAGCGGATTTATTTCTGCAAATTCTATACAAACAACTTTTTGTGTATTTATAAGTAAATCTATAATTGTAATAATTTCTGAAGGTAAAAAACCGGATTTAACGGGCGTTCCTGTTCCATATGAAATTTGGTCACAGTCTAAAGAATCAACATCAAATGAAATGTAAATAGAATCAACATCTTGAAAGTGTTCTATACTATCCAGAACACACTTTTCAATTCCAATACTACGCATCTCATCTACTTTATAATGCCTGATACTATTTTGATGAATTATTTTTTCCTCCGCTAATTCAAAATCTCGTAGACCAAAATAGACAAGGTGATCACTAGATAGCTTAGGGCCTTCTATTCCAATATTTTTTAACGTATTCCAATGGTGTATGGTTTGTTCTGAAACCTCATTTATTTTATGGCTTAGATTGTCGATGTTGAGCGCTGCTGCAATAGGCATTCCGTGAACATTACCTGAAGGTGATGTATAAGGTGAGTGAAGGTCTGCATGCGCATCAATCCAAATCACACCAATTGATTTATTGGGGTTAGCTTTTTTGATACCACTTATTGTGCCCAGTGCAGAAGAGTGGTCTCCGGAGAGTACAATGGGAAAATGATTTTGTAATATAGTTTCTGTAACTGCATCACAAACTCTTACACACTGCTCAGTAACATGTTCTATTCGTTTAGCAAAACTGTTACTGTTTTTTTGATAAATTGTTTCGTTATGGGTTTTTACATCGATATAACTATGCCTATTAAAAAAATCATTGTCTGCATTAATTGCTGCAATTTCAAGTGCGTCAATACCCATATCAGATCCTCTTGTTCCGGCACCAATATCAGACCTATTTTTAATTAGTTTAAGAACCATTTGATAAGTTTTATATCATTATTTGAAGGTAGGGTATGCTAGATTACCTTTTGAATAAAACCATAATATTTTGTTCATTTTATCGTCTTTTCCTCCATCCACTTCATTGAACACCTCATTTTGAGACATGAGGGCCATTTTTTTGGCTACACCACTAAGCGATTTGATGGGCAAATTCATTTCGTCAAGGGGAATATTTGAAGAAACCGCTTGGTAGGGTTGCGCTTTTTTAAGGGGTGAAAAGCAATCTGTCATGAGTCTGCTGGTAGCATCCATGGTATTCATGGGAGGTAATCCTAAAATTTGTTCAATGGTTCTTAGCATAGAAACCTGATTGTATTTTGTACTTATAGTTTTGTTATTGGCGTAAGCACTTACCACAAATCCAACCGTTCTATACGCCGACACATGATCCCAACCACCTTGAGAATCATCTTGTGTAACAAAAATAACTGTTTGCTCCCAAGCCTTACTTTTACTTATTTTTTCAATAATTCTTCCTAAGGCTACATCATTATCTGCAACCATTGCATTTGGTGTAGGAAATCCAGGGGATGTGCCTGCAGAATGATCATTGGGCAGTGAGAGAATCATTAAACTTGGAAGGCTGTCATTTTTTTCTAAATGATCCCAATCGGTTAAAAAAATATCTGCTCTTTGTTGATCACTAAATACCATATTATCACAATCTGGGAACGTAGGATGAATATAAGGTCTTAAATTATCTATTGTAGTTGTATTGTTCCAGATTGGCTTTGTACCATTTTGATATTGTTTGTAGAGGTCTGTCCAGGATAATTTTTTGTTATACACTGTTTCACATGCTTCGCCATACACTTTTACAGACTTACCAAATTTTAATGCATGGTTCCAAATGAAACCACTTTTGTTATATACTAGTGCATCTTCTTGTCTATGCGGATAGCTTCTAAACCAAGCACGAATATTTTTTTCTACATAATCAGAAACCATACCAGCATCTGTCCACTGGTGCCCTTCGGCAGATGATTTTCCAGAAGCATGGTAATTATCCATTAAGCCATATTGTTTAGCAAGTGCGTGTGCATTGGGCGTTATTTTATTTCCAAAAACACACAAACTACTATCTCCATTTGCCCCTTTTACATCACCAAAAACTTGATCGTATGTTTTATTTTCTTTTATAATATAAACAACGTGTTTAAATACAGAGGGTTCACCTAAACGCTCAGGAACAGGTACCGGATTGATATTTTGTCTAGCAGGTAACGTCCATTGTTTTATTTTGTTGGAAACATTTAATAAACCTACTTCTGTTGTATAATTTTGTAAAGTTTGTTTACTGGGTAATGGTATAATACTTACAGAAGCCAGTTCGTGATGTATAGACCTTGCCTTTTTATTTTTATCAATCACATTGGCGCCATCAGACTCTAAATTGGCAACAATAAAAGTGTTATTTTTTACCAATAAACCAGCCGGATAGGCTTCTGTAGGAATTAAACCTTCGCTTTTATGATTTACCAAATTATAAACTAAAATGGCATTATCTAATCCGTTGGCGACGTATAGTTTTTTTCCATTTGGATCCATAAACAAAGCATTGGGCGTACTCCCTTGTAAATCTTTTCCAAAAATTCCTACTGGTATAGAGCGTACAACTTTATTTTTTGTAGCATCAATAACTGAAATTTCATCACTAGATCCATTAGACACATAAACCAATTCTTGATTACTAGAACTTATAATAGCATTAGGATGAAGGCCAACAGTAATTTCTTTAATAAAAACACCATTTAAATTAAAAACAGAGACGGTTCCACTTTTTGTTGCGCCAGTTAAAGAATCCGTATAGGCTAACCCCCAAGGAACACCCGCTGTTGAGCGTAATGAATCTGTTACTTTACTTCCTGCCCAATTAGACACAAATATTT
>JBEDIY010000070.1:0-8698 GCA_041173245.1 Bacteroidota bacterium
AAAAGTTCCAATCATTGGACTTTTTATAGTAATTAGGTTATCAGCTTTTGGAGCTGGAGCAGCAGCTGGTGCGCTAACTGCAGGGGCTGCGGCTGGAGCAGCAGGAGCTGGCGCATACACCGCCTGGCTAGGTGCCGACGTGTAGGTTACAGCGGCCTCTTCCTTTTGCTTGATGGTTACTTTACCATCTTTATCTTCTATACTGATTTCGCCAATGTTACTTTTATTGACAATTTTGATTAATTCGTGAATTTGCTTTAAGTCCATTTTTACGGTTTTTGGGGTAAATTGGGGTTGTTTTGATCAATTTCGGGGGCAAAATAGGCATTTTTTGCCAAAAAAAGGGGAAAATTGAATTTTCCCCTTTTTTATTTATTAAAGATTTCTCTTATTCTTTTACTCTTTCTACGTAGTCACCAGATTTGGTATTTACGCGGATTAATTCGCCTTCTTCCACAAACAAAGGAACCATTACAGTGGCACCTGTTTCTACCGTAGAAGCTTTTAATGCACGGGTAGCAGTATCACCTCTTAATCCTGGCTCACAATAAGTAACCCTAACAACAATTTTTTCTGGTAATTCTGCACCAATCGCTTGGTCGGTTTCTGTATTGATAAACACAAAAACTTCAGCACCGTCTTTTAAAAACTGTGGCGCATCAATCATTTCTTCGCCTAAAGCAATTTGCTCGAAAGTCTCATTGTTCATAAGGTTGAAGCCACTTTCGTCTTTGTATAAAAACTGGAAAGCTCTCTTCTCAACACGAACTGGGTAAATGGTTTCACCACTATTCCATGTTTTTTCAATAGATCTTTTGTTGTCTACGCCTTTTAATTTAGCCCAAACCTTTGCTGCTGCACGAGCCGTCTTGTTCTCGCCAAATTCAACAACTGAATATAAGCTTCCGTCTAATTTAAGGATCACCCCACGTGAGATGTCTGAAGTAGTTGCCATGTGTTTGATTTTAAAATGAAGACTTTTGTGAAGTCGAGCGCAAAAGTATGGATTGAACGGGATATTTTAGTAAAGTTTAATAGGAAAGAAGGTAAGGTATTGTTTTTCACCTATTTTTGCGGCAAATAAAAATACCGAGACCACTATGTCAGTATTAGTTAATAAGCATTCTAAAGTAATTGTTCAGGGATTTACCGGAACAGAAGGCACGTTCCACGCTACACAAATGATTGAATATGGCACCCAGGTTGTTGGTGGCGTTACCCCCGGAAAAGGTGGTACCACACATTTGGACAAGCCTGTGTTTAATACCGTAGCAAGTGCTGTTGCAGAAACAGCCGCAAACGTTAGTATCATTTTTGTGCCACCTGCTTTTGCAGCAGATGCCATTATGGAAGCTACCGATGCTGGAATCGAACTTGTTGTATGTATCACAGAGGGTATTCCAGTGCAAGACATGGTTAAAGTGAAAAATTATTTGCTCGGAAAAACAACCAGACTTATTGGACCAAACTGCCCTGGCGTTATTACTGCTGGTGAAGCAAAAGTAGGTATCATGCCAGGTTTTATATTTAAACCAGGACGTATTGGTATTGTTTCAAAGAGCGGTACACTAACATATGAAGCAGCAGACCAAGTGGTGAAAGCGGGTATGGGAATTTCTACAGCAATTGGTATTGGTGGTGATCCAATAATTGGTACCCCTACAAAAGATGCTGTTGAGCTTTTAATGAACGATCCTGAAACCGATGGTATCATCATGATTGGTGAAATTGGTGGTAGCATGGAAGCTGAAGCTGCAGAGTGGATTAAAGCCAATAAAACAAAACCTGTAGTAGGATTTATTGCTGGTCAAACAGCGCCTCCGGGCAGAAGAATGGGCCACGCGGGTGCGATTGTTGGCGGTGCAGATGATACAGCAGCAGCTAAAATGAAAATTATGGCAGCTTGTGGTATTCATGTAGTTGCCAGCCCAGCAGATATTGGAAAAACAATGGCTGAAGTTATTAATAAATAATTAGACGTTTTAATGAAGGCCTGTAACATTTGTTGCAGGCCTTTTTTTTGCCTATCAATGATTAGATTTACAAATATGAGGCACTTACGTAAGCATCTTCTTTTTTTGATTTTGATTGCTGTTGGTAGCAACTATATGGCTACCGGGCAAGTGGTTATTAGTGGTCGTCATGCAAAATTTTTAAGAGAGGGTGACAAGTCATTTATAAATGCAACAATCGTTAATAAAACCAATAAGCCAGTTACCGGTCAGGTTCACTTGTCACTCATCAACCCATCAAATAATAGCGCAGTAGATGGTTGGTTTCAAAATGTTTTCCCATCACAGTATTATAGTATTGAGGCAGACGCTGAAATTCGTATCCAATTTCCCATACAAGCTGCCTTTGGTTATATGCAATTACTACGCTATCAATTGGAAGCAACCGTACTTGAAAATAAAAAAGATGTTATAGCAACCAGTAAATACGCCGATAGCTTTTTTGTATACACCAACAGGATACTTGTTTCAGATTCTGTGGTTTTAAAAACGAGTAAAGACACCAGCATAAAAGGCATTTTTAGCGCCCTGTTAAATGCCCCAGAAAGCAGCACCCATCATAATTTGCGCATTTCGTTTGCCGCTTCTACCCCACTTGATTATTGGAAATTACAAATGGGCAACAAACAATTTACCATAGCAGGTCGTGCTCGTTTTGACAGCTTATTACTTGGTGATTTTATAAGTAACGATATGGGAAATTATTCGCTTCAAACAAATCATTCAGGGTCAACCAATAAACAGCAAACTAAAATTGTTTGGTCGCACTTTAACAAAGTTGAAAAACCAATAAAGTTCTTAGGGTCATTTGGCTTACAAAAAATAATAAAACATACAATAAATGGCCGCTGGGTTGTCCTTCCTGAAAACGCAACACTGCATGTAGGAGATACACTAGATGTTACTCTAATAATTTCAACACCAACGGCTTTTACAAAAATAGCACTCGACGAAAACATCATGGGCGGTACTAGCCTACTGCTTCCTCAAAACAGTACTGCAAAAAAATACGCTTCCTCTTTTACACAAGAGATTGTGTTTAATACATTAGCACAACAACAAATTCATTACCAGTATATACTTACAGCTGCTGGTGTTTTTAGTACTGGTAATACTTTTGTAAGCATCGAAACGAATGCATCAAAAAATAAGTTACGCAATAACCTGATCAAGCTTTTTATTCCTGCCACCGAAATAAGAGTCGAAGAATAAATGCACCAAAACCACTACGATATCATTATAGTTGGCCAGGGTATTAGCGGCACTGTTTTAAGTAACGCACTCATGGAGCAGTATCAAAAAGTGCTCGTTATAGATGATGGCAATAAAAAAGCAGCCAGCAAAATAGCCAGTGGTGTTATCAATCCGGTTACTGGAAGACGGATCGTAAAAACCTGGCAAATAGACGCCGTTATGCCAGCAGCAGTTCGCATCTATAAGGCGCTAGAAAATAAACTCAATACCTCTATTATACGGCAGTGTAATATTGTAAATTTTCACGCCAGTGAACAAATGCAAAAAGCCTTTGCAACAAGGCTAGCAGAGGATCCTACTTTTCTTTCTAGTCCCCTCCTTTCTGATGCTATCACAGCAGCTTTTGATGGCCCTTTTGGACATAGTGTTATAGATCCTTGTTGGCTTGTTCATCTAGAAAACGTACTAGCCACATGGCGCCATTATTTAATTGAAAAAAACGCGCTACTAGAAGATGTTTTTGATTTTAAAAAACTAGATGTTACAGCAGATCAAATTGTTTATAAGAACTATACCGCTAACCAAATTATTTTTTGCGAAGGTGCGAAGGGTCAAGAGAATCCATACTTTAAACAACTTCCTTTTGCACCCAATAAAGGCGAAGCTTTACTTGTAAACATTAAAGATTTAGACGACGGGTTCATTTATAAAAAAGCAGTAAGTATTGTACCATGGAAAGATTCGATTTTTTGGGTGGGCTCTAATTACGAATGGGATAATTACAATGATGACCCCTCACTGAGTTTTAAAGAAAAAACAATAGCAGCACTAAACGAGTGGCTTACAATTCCATACGAAGTGATTGACCATATTGCAGCCATAAGGCCGGCAAACATACAACGTAGACCCTTTGTAGGTATGCATCCTAATTATAAAAACATAGGTATCTTTAATGGCATGGGAACCAAAGGATGTTCATTGGCACCCTATTTTGCGGAGCAACTTACTTCCCATATTTTGCAACAAACAACCCTAGATAATGAGGCTTCAATCGATAGATTTAATATTTTAGCAACTTAATTGAACCACAATGTCAGACAACAAAAAAGATAGCGCATACATCATCCCAATTCAGTATCGAAAAATGGAAAACCTACACATTGTATTTTGGCTATTTAAAGATATTGCTTGGTGCCTAGGCATTCCGCTACTAGGTATCATTATGATTGTTCCAACACTACTTATTTCTATAATTATTTCGTGGCGTACCAGACAGTTCATGTCTGAACTTTGTCATAATGTGGCCATTACGGTATGGATAAGTGCCAACTCTTTTTGGATGATTACTGAATTTTTTCACTTTGATACACAAATTGCTTTTTTAGGGATTACCTACAAGCACCTAGCCATGATTCCATTTGGAATTGGTGTGGTTATTTTAGCTTTCTACTACTTAATCTGGAAGCCAAGGCATAAAAATGAAGCAGAAACTATGTAATTAGGGGATGCAATAAACCCATTTTGGACAAGTTCTAGCGGCATTTGAAGTATATTTGCCTTCAAATTATTGGATTAATAAATTAGCACTATGTACCGTTCACATAACTGTGGAGAATTAAGAGAAAGCCATGTTGGTAGTGAAGTAACCCTTGCAGGATGGGTTCAAACAGTTAGAAAATTTGGCGCCATTACTTTTGTGGATCTACGTGATCGTTATGGCATTACACAATTATTACTCGGCGAATCGATGGCTTCTTTTTTGGAAGAAAATCCGCTCGGTAGAGAATTTGTGATTCAAGCCAAAGGAACCGTAGCGAGCAGAAGCAATAAAAATCCAAATATTGAAACCGGTGACATTGAAATTATGGTAAGTAGTTGTGTGGTGCTCAATAAATCGGCGGTACCTCCTTTTACCATACAAGATGATACAGATGGTGGTGATGATCTACGCATGAAATACCGCTACCTCGATTTACGTAGAAACGCAGTTAAGAAAAATTTAGAATTAAGATACAACGTAAACCGTTCGGTAAGAAACTACTTACACGAAGCGGGTTTTATGGATATTGAAACGCCTTTTTTAATTAAGTCTACCCCCGAAGGTGCACGTGACTTTGTGGTTCCATCCCGCATGAACCCGGGTCAATTTTACGCACTACCTCAATCGCCTCAAACTTTTAAACAATTATTAATGGTGAGCGGTTACGACCGTTACTACCAGATTGTAAAATGTTTTAGAGACGAAGATTTAAGAGCCGACAGACAACCAGAATTTACACAGATAGATTGTGAAATGGCATTTGTAGAACAAGAAGATGTTTTACAAATGTTTGAAAATTTAATTAGACGTGTTTTTAAAGACGTAAAAAACATTGATTATACAGAGGGCATTGAAAGAATGACCTGGGAAGACGCGATGTGGCAGTTTGGTAATGACAAACCAGATATTAGATTTGGAATGAAAATTGCCAACATAAAATCTGCATTTTTAAAAGGTGGTGAAATAGAAGCAACTGGTGCGTTAATTAATGGTGCCGGCTTTGGTGTATTTGATAATGCAGAAACTGTTTTAGCCATTGCAGCACCTGGCTGTAGCGAATATACCCGCAAACAAACAGATGAGCTTACAGAGTGGGTTAAACGCCCGCAAATAGGCATGCAAGGCCTTGTTTACATCAAATGCAACGCCGATGGTACCTATAAAAGTAGTGTCGATAAATTTTACACCGAAAACAAATTAAAAGCCATCGCAGATGCGGCCGGCGCTGTAGCTGGCGACCTTGTTTTAATACTTGCAGGTAAAGAAGAAAGAACCCGTAAAGCAACTTCAGAATTAAGGCTTGAAATGGGTAAAAAATTAGGCTTCAGAAAAGACGACGAATTTAAATTATTATGGGTACTTGACTTCCCACTTTTTGAATACGCCGAAGAAGAAAACAGATGGGTTGCTAGACACCATCCGTTTACATCACCAAAGCCTGATCATATTCACGTCATGATCAACAATAGCCCTGTTATTGAAAACGCAGATAAATATTTAGAACACCCATATGCAACTATTAAAGCCAACGCTTATGATATGGTTTTAAATGGTAATGAAATAGGTGGTGGGTCAATCAGAATATACCAACGTGCCCTTCAAGAAAAAATGTTTGACGCACTTGGCATGACCACCGAAGAAGCCCTTCATAAATTTGGCTTTTTATTAGGTGCTTTTGAATATGGTGCACCACCACATGGTGGACTGGCATTTGGATTTGATAGGTTGTGTTCAATACTGGGCGGATCAGAAAGTATTAGAGACTTTATCGCATTCCCTAAAAACAATGCAGGTAGAGACGTCATGCTGGATGCACCAAGTACTATTGATGACAAGCAATTTGTTGAGTTGCAAATCAAATTAAACCTAACAGACAAAACGTAAATTATATTTATGAAGCAGGTGCAAATTTTTAAAGTACTCACTTACTTATTAATTCCAATAGCGTTATTGTTTGGCTTTATGGCTTTACTTGTGCTTCCAACTGCACTCGCTAATCCAGCCCTATTACTTATCGTATTTATATTTTCTTGTATTACTATTTATACTTTTTCTAGCCTTCGTTTTGTAACAACGGCCATCAATAAAGCTAAAAACTGCAATCCTAGTTTAAAAGATTGGATTAAAATAAATGGCTACATCTCTGTGGGTACTGCATTTATGTTTTTATTAAATAGCATTGCTATTTTAATGCTACGTCCCATCGAGTTTAATGACTTCGTAACAAAAGCCATGGAAACGCAGTCCAGTTTACCACCAAACATTACACCTACGTTTGTGGGCCAAATGCTTAAGTATACCGCTATTTTTATGCTTATTACGAGTACTATTATACTAGTACATACCAGAATTCAATTTGTATTTTTGAAGGCTTATAGCTACGTATTTGAAACCGATTAGTTATTTTTTTGTGGTACCATACGGCCCGACGTTCCTCTATCACCACCTTCGTGGTATTCGGCGTCTTCATTAACATCCCACAAATTATATACTTCTTTACCTGCAATAATATTTTTTGCAGCAAGCATGGCAGTCATCATGGAGTGGTCTTGGTTATTGTATTTGTGCATGCCATTTCGCCCTATCAAATATAAACCCGGATAATTTGCAAGCGCATCTCTAACACTATCCACTCTTACCTTGTAAAACTGATCGTACACAGGATATGCTTTGGGTTGTCTCACCACGTATCCATCCACAACAGCTGTTCCTTTTGTAAGACCAATTTTTTCTATCTCTTGTTTGCCAAGTTCAATTAAATCGGCGTCGGAACTTGTCCAAAGCCCATCTCCTTCAAAACAAAAATATTCTAGGCCATAACATGCCATACTTGGATCAGGCACCATGTAAGGGCTCCATGATTTAAAGTTTTGCACCCTACCAACTTTTACCTTTGGATCGTGAATATAAATCCAGTTGTCAGAAAAAGCATCTTCATCTTTACAAATAAGCACCACGGTTAAAAAGTCGCGATAGCCAAGTGCAGTAGCATTTGCAGCCACTGAAGCCGGAAAGGCAGGTAATACATTTGCCACAAGCTCGCGCATGGGTGCCGTTGAAAGTACATAATCAAAGCCCGTTACATTTCCTTGACTTGTAGTTTGTACCGTCCATGAATGATTGGTATGTTCAATTTTTTGAACACCGCAATTCATATGAAGTGTAACGCCCATAGCTTTGCTTTTTTCGGCACAAGCCTCCCACATCATTCCAGGACCCTGCTTGGGGTATCTAAATGAATCGATGAGTGTTTTAATTACTTTGTCTGTGGCTTTTTTATTGGGCTTGAAAAGTGCATTAAAAATGGCACTACTTAACGAAAGTCCTTTAATGCGCTGTGCCGCCCAGTCGGCACTGATTTCGTTACAAGGAATACCCCAAACTTTTTCGGTGTAGGTTTTAAAAAAAATATTAAATAATCTTTTTCCAAATTGATTGGTCACCCATTCTTCAAAATTGGTTGGATTTTTAACTGGAAATACTTTTGCTTTCAAATAACTTAAAACACACAAACCACTTTCTATAATGCCTAGTTTTCTTAATGCTTCAAATGCTACAAGTGGATAAGAGAAAAAATGGTTGTTATAATAGATGCGAGAACTCCTTGGACGCTCCAACATTTCATCCCCTAAAATTTCTGTCCAAAAGTCTTCGACCTCTTTTGACTTTGAAAAAAAACGGTGACCACCAATATCAAAATGATACCCTTTATAAGATTCGGTTCTTGAAATACCGCCCACATATTGAGGATCTTTTTCAAAAACAACCACTTCTTGGTTGCCTTTTGCAAGTAGGTATGCAGCAGTTAAACCAGCAGGACCAGCTCCAATAATTGCGACTCTTTTTGACATAGATGTAGGGGTTAGCAGTATAAGATGGCAAAGGTGCTACATTAATGTGGATCTACCACTATTTTTGGGCTTCAATTTATACTTATCTTTCCTCAAAATAT